>JBIKLM010000506.1:0-3072 GCA_044359835.1 Planctomycetota bacterium | reverse complement strand
GCCACAGCAGCACCTCGTCGATCGCGCCGCGGAGGGGCGAGGCCAGGGCCCCGCGCCCGTCCACGTCGCCGCCGACCATCAGCGGCAGCTCGCTGGTCGTCCGACTTCCAGCGGCCGCGCGCTCTGCCACGCGCCGGCCGTCCACGAACAGCCGCAGCTCGGCGCCGTCGAACACGCCCGCCAGGTGGATCCAGGTGCCGGTGGGCAGGGCTTCGGGGGCCTCGACGCTGGCGTAACGCCCGTCGAGGTGCACGCTGAAGCTGGGCCGACCCGCGCTGGCGAACAGGCCGAATTCCGAGGACTCGGTTTTGGCCACCAGGCCCTGCCGCTCGCGGAACTCCTCGCCGAAGACCCAGGCCTCGAGGGTGAAGGGGCCGTCCGGCAGCGCCAGGGCGGCGCTCTCGACGCGCACGCCGTCGTCCTGGCCGTCGAGCAGCAAGCAGGCGGGGGAGCCCGCCGGCGCGAAGGCCTCGAGCGGCCCGCCGGGCGGCGGCAAGCGCAGCGTTTGGACCGGCAGCGGAACCGAGCTCGCGCCGTGGATCAGGGCGCGCTCGAGCACCGCGCCGGGCCAATCGATGAGCTCGGCCCCGGGCCGCAGCGTGCGGCCGAAGGCCAGCACCAGCTCCAGGCTGGCGCCGGGCTCGAGGCGCGCGTGCTGGTGCGCCGGGGCCAAGAGCCATTCGGGGTCCCGGCTGTCGATCGAGAGCCGCACCTCGAGCGGCAGGGGGCTCGGGTTTTCGATCCGGGCCCGCGTCTCCCCGTACCAGCGGCCATCCGCGCCGGGGGCCGGCAGGGCCGCGAGTCGCGGCCGGGGCAGGCGGGCCAGGGTTTCGACCGCCTCCGACAGGGCGCCGGTCACCGCGCGCGGGTCGAGCACCGCGCCCACCGGGTAGGCCGCCAGATGGAGGCCCTCCGGCCGCACGCTGACCAGGTGGTATTGATGCAGATACCCCGCCCGTTCGGCGTAGCCCTCCTGCTGCCCGCCGACCGTCGCCAGGGTGAAGTACTCGATGCCGTCGGGCTTTCCGTCGTAGCGCATGCGATGGATGTGGCCGCCGAAGACCGCGCGCACGTTGCCGTTCTGCGCCAGGCGCCGGTGGACCCGTTCCCAATCGCCGCCGTAGCGCTCGCTGAGCCAGCGCGGATGGTGCACGAACACGAACACGTGCTGGGCCGAGCGCGCCGTCTCGAGCGTGCGATCCAGCCACTCGAACTGCGCCGGGCTCATGCGCTGGCTCTCCGGGCGGTTGAAGTCGCGTTGGCCCGTTTCCGGATCGGCCTCGTCGGTGTAGAGCGCGAAGAACCAGCAGCGCTTGTGCTCGAAGGCGTACCACAGGGGGCCGAAGTGGGCCTCGTAGTCGCCCTCGTGCTCTTCCGCGGGACGGTCCGGCCCGCGCCAATAGATGTCGTGGTTGCCCGCCACGGGGAACCAGGGCATCGACAGGGCGCCCATGGCGGACTTGAACTCCCGCATCTGCTCGAGCCACTCGGGGCGCTGGTTGTAGCCCTGGATCAGATCGCCCACGGTCATCACCAGGTCGGGCGCGATCAGGTTGACGTCGGCCACGGCCTGGCGCAGCACCTCGATGCCCTCCGCGGGTCCGCCGGTGCGATCGCCGAAGATCGCGAACTGAAAGCCCTCGCCATCGGCCGGCAGCGGCAGCAGCAGGGGCTGAGGCCGGCTGGTGACCAGCCCGCGCGGATCCGCGGGATCGTCGGCCGGGGCAGCGCCGGAGCAGAGTCCAGCGAGAATCAGCAGCGGTGCGATCGACATGCGCCGAGCATAGGGCCCGGCGATCAAGCGCCGGCGAAGCGGGCCTGCCCCTGGTTGCTGCCGAGCTTGCGACCCCCAGGGGTTGTGGTTTCGAGCGGTTCGCGGTCGATCCCGAAGGCAAGCGCATAGGCCGGCGTGTCCCACCGCCGGCACCGGCCGAGCGCCGCAAGCCGGCTTCGGGGAACTCCCCGGTGCCGCCCGTGGGCAGACTGCCCCCATGCGTTCGCGTTTTCCCCTGCTCTGGGCCCAGGCCGGCGTCGCCGGACTGCTGGCCCTGTGGGGGCTCTTGCAGATCGGCCAGGGCGGGCCGCGCAGCGAGGAGCGGCCGCAGACCCAGGGCCGGTTGGACCTGGCCAACGCCGAGCGCAAGGATCGGGGCCGCGCTTCGGCCGACCCGTCGCCGGCCTTGCCCCGCCGCGCTGGCGAGAACCCGACCCGACCGCAGCGCGGCGCGCCCGCGGCCGAGATCCGGAAGCTCCCGGGGGACCCCTTGATCCGCCAGGGGTCTCCGACTTCCGCGCCGCAGCTGCAAGGCGATCCGCAGCTCGATGCGGACATCGGGCCCCGGTCGACTCCCGGGGCGAGCCAGCCGACGGCCAGCTCCCCGCTCGGTCCGCGCTCGGATTCGAAAGCGAGCCAGGCAGCGCCGAGCCAGAGCGCCCCGGCCCTGGCGCTGGTCCGGGCCGCGGAGTTTTGGCAGAAAACCCGCCTCCGGGACCCTGCTTCGACGGCGGTCGAATTCCTGCGCGCGGGCTCGGCGACTGCGCAGGAAGACCTGAGTCCCCGGGCGCGCCCCGAGTGGGCCGCCTGGGCGGTCGAGTCCGCACAACTTGCCCTTCTGGGCGTGTCGGAGGGGGCGCAGGCTGCACAGCCTGCCACCGAGCTCGATCCGGCCCTGTCCCGGGGCGAGCCTCGGCATCCTTCCACGGCGCTGGCCGCTGGCTCGCGGGACCAGGCCCGCGGGCCCTCGACTCCCGAGCGACCCGCGGCGCCAGCGGCGTCCGCGACGTCCGATCCGCTCGCTACCCCGGAGCAATCCGGGACGTCGCTGCCGGCGGATCGGATCGCCGACCTCGGCGGGTCCTCGCGATCGAGCCACACGGCTCTCGCCCAGGCAGCGCCGAGCCGTGTCGCTCAGCCGCCGGGGGAAACCGACCAGGGCTCCGCGTCCCCGGCATCCGAGGCAACCCGAGGACTCGTCGATCCGGCCGTGGCCCAGGCGTCCCGCCCGGGCGGCTCCGTTCCGGAGGGCTCTCGCAGGGCCGCCAGCGCCAGCTCCCCGGGCTCCGCCGCGGAGA
>JBIKLM010000505.1:0-3085 GCA_044359835.1 Planctomycetota bacterium | reverse complement strand
ACGCCCAGGACGCGCACCAGCACCTGCCCCGGACCCGGGCTCGGCACGGGGATCCGCTCGACGGTCAGGACCTCGGGACCGCCGTGCTGATGGATGCGCACGGCCTGCATCGTCTGGGGAAGCTGCATGGGGCGTTGGGATTTCGGGGAGGCGAAGCCGTTGGGATGGGGCGCTGGCGGATGCATGCTTCACGGGCACGGAGCCGACGGCTGCGCGCGGGCTGCGCTGGCCTGGCCGCGGGGGTGGCTGACCGGCCCCGATGCGGAGCGGGAGCGATCGGCCCGGCGACCGGGCAAGCGTCGCTGCCCGAAAAGCGAGCGAACAGCACTGCCCAGCGAGCGCGCGAACCTCACTGCCCCTGGAAGCGGGGCGGGCGTTTTTCGGTGAAGGCGCGGATGCCTTCCTTGGCGTCCTCGCTGGTGAACAGGCGCTGCTGCAGCTCGCGCTCGAGGGCCAGGCCGGCCTCCAGGGGCAGCTCGACGCCGGTCTGCACGGCGCGCTTGATGTGGCCCACGGCGGTCGAGGAGCGCCCGGGTCGCAGGAACTGGCCGGCGTACTCGAAGACCCGCTCGAGGAACTCCGCTTCGCTGGCCGCTTCGATCTGGCGATCGACGATGCCCAGGCGCTCGGCCTCGTCGAAGTCGAAGGTGCGGCCGGTGGCCATCAGCTCGATCGCGCGCGGTTTGCCGAGCAGGCGCCCCAGGCGCTGGGTCCCGCCGGTGCCCGGCAGCACGCCCAGCGCCACCTCCGGCAGGCCGCACTTGCCCGAGCCGCGCCGCGCTATGCGCAGGTCGCAGGCCAAAGCGATCTCGAGCCCGCCGCCCACGCAGTGACCGCCGATGGCCGCCAGCACGAGTTTGGGCGTGTGCTCGAGGCGCAGCAGAGTCTCGTTGGCGTGCAGGCAGAAGTTGTATTTGAAGTTGGGCTCGACCGCGTCGAGCATCGAGATGTCGGCGCCTGCACAGAAGAACTTCTCGCCGGCTCCGGCGATCACGATCAGCTCGACGGCGACGTCGAAGCGCGCCCGCAGGATCGCCTCGTCCAGGTCGCGCATCATCGCGTAGCTGTAGCCGTTGGCGGGCGGGTTCTCGAGCGTGATCAGGGCCAGGCCGGCCCCGCTTTGGTAGCGGGCCTTGCCCTGGGGCAAGGGCTGGGGAGCGCTGAGGTCGGAGAGTCGCGGCATGGGGTCGGAACGGGCGGAGCCTGCGGAGCGGGGCGGGGCGGATGTGTGCGGATCGGCGTGGATCGGAGCCCGGCGCGGCGAACCGGGGTGAGCTGGGCGGGCACGGCGGCGGACTTGGCGAGGCGCCGGGGGACGCCGACGAGCCGGGCCTTGTGGCGGCGCAGCGCAGCGGCTTCGCGGGGCGCCGGCGGCCGGGCGGCCCGGGGCTTCGGGAGGCTCCGGGGGAGGCCCCGTGCGACCTGCGGCCCCTGGGGCGCGGCCGCGGCCCGGGTCGATCGGTTTTCAGCCGGTCAACGGTAGGGATCGGGCTTGGCCAGGAACTCCTGGACGTAGCGGCGCACGCCCTCTTCGAGGGGCGTGGTCGCGCGGCGATAGCCGACGGCGCGCAGGCGTTCGAGCTTGGCCTCGGTGAAGTACTGGTACTTCTCGCGGATCTCGAGCGGCGTGTCGACGTATTCGATGCGCGCCGGCTGGCCCACGGCGGCGTAGACCGCCCGGGTCAGGTCGAGGAACGAGCGCGCGCGGCCGGAGCCGCAGTTGAACAGGCCGCTGACCTCGGGATGGTCGTAGAGCCACAGCATCACGTCGACGCAGTCGCCGACCCAGACGAAGTCGCGCAATTGGCCGCCATCGGCGTAGTCGGGCCGGTGCGAGCGGAACAGGGTCGCCGCTTCGCCGCGCGCGGCGCGCGGGTAGGTCTTGGCCACCACGCTCATCATGGCGCCCTTGTGCGCTTCGTTGGGGCCGTAGACGTTGAAGAACTTGAGGCCGGCCCACTGGGGCGGCAGGGGCGCGCCCTGGGACACCAGGCGCGCGACACGGCGGTCGAAGGCGTGCTTGCTCCAGCCGTAGGCATTGAGCGGCCGCAGGCGCGCCAGGGCCGACAGGGAGCCGTCGTCGTCGAAGCCCTCGGAGCCGTCGCCGTAGGTGGCCGCCGAGGAGGCGTAGATCAGCCGCGCTCCGCGGCGCGCGCACCAGTCGAACAGGTCCAGGGACAAGCGCAGGTTGGTGCGCACGATCAGGTCCACGTCCCGCTCGGTGGTGGCCGAGATCGCGCCCATGTGGAACACCGCGCGCACGGTGCCGCGATGAGCGTCGAGGAAGGGCAGCAGCTCCTCGGGCGTGATCAGATCGGCCAGCTCGCGCTTGGCCAGGTTGCGCCACTTGTCGTCGGTCCCCAGGCGGTCGGCGACCACCAGCTCGGTTTCGCCGCGCTCCTCGAGGGCCGCGACCAGGTTGGACCCGATGAATCCGGCGCCGCCGGTGATGACGATCATGGCTCGCGGAGGGGCTTGGCGGGGCCCCCGGGAGCCTTCCGGATCCGCTCTGGATCGGCCGGGACCCGGGGGGCGGAGAGTGTAGCCGGGGGGGCTCGGCACCCTGCCGACGGCGAGCGGGCTCCGGGTCGCCGCCGGAGGCTGGCGCGGCTCCGCCTGGGGACCCCGGCGAGCCGCCTGGCCCGGACACAGGCCAAAGCCCCAGCTAGAGGCCGGGGAGCCGCCGGATCAGGGGCAGCGGCAGGCCGATCTCGGCGATCTCGACCGCACCCGCGAGCCGCGGCCCTTCGCCGCAGCGCAGCCCCCGCTTCCAGGCGCCGAAGGAGACCGTGCCCACGGCGCGGATCGGCGGTCCCCACAAGCGACCGTCGTCCGCGTCGAGGCCGCTGGGCAGATCCAGGCACAGGATCGGCGCCGCGCTGGCGGCCAGCCGCTCGAGCAGCCCGAGGAAGGGAGCCGCGATCGGCCGCGACAGCCCGGTGCCGAACAGGGCGTCGACCACCAGGGTCTCGGAGCGCAGGAAGGCCTCGATGCGCTCCAGGACCTCGGCAGCGCCCTGTCCCTGCGGCTCACCGGATCCAAGCGGCAGGACATCGAAAGGCGCCTGGCTAGCCGCCTCCAAAGC
>JBIKLM010000102.1:0-11172 GCA_044359835.1 Planctomycetota bacterium | reverse complement strand
CGCTCGAGCAGACATACCAGCCTGTCAGCATGCCTTTGGGCCGCCATCCGGCGGCCACAGAGGCTGGGATCGTCGCTGCGCGCCGATTTTTTCCCAGCCTCTGACAGCCTGAGAAAAAATCGACTCGGGCTGCGCCCGAGCCGTCAGACCAGGCCGTCAGATGCCCTTTGGGCCGCCATCCGGCGGCCGCAGAGGCTGGAAGGGGCGCGGCTCGAGCCAAAACCACAGCCGCGCCTCCGGCCGATCAGGCGCTCGGTCCGCGCTCCTGTGGCGGGATCGGCAGCGGCAGGCCGCCGCGCGGGCTGGTTTGGCTTTCGAGGGCCATGGGCGCGGCGCCTCGATGGGGGGCCAGTTCGACCTCGGGCAGGGGCGCTTCCGCTGGAACCTCGGCAGCCAGCTGCGCCTCGCGCTCGCGGCGGCGGGCCCGGGCGATCAGCACCAGGTTGCGCGTCTGGGTCAGCGGGCCCAGCAGGAACGAGGCGATGTACAGCGGCTTGCCGAGCTTCAAGGCGTAGGCCAGCAGGGGCAGGTTGCCGGCCAGGGACAGCCACCAGAAGGTGGCGTCGAAATGGCTGACGCCGCGGCGCTCCGAGGCCCACCATTGGTAGACGAAGCGGCTCGACCAGAGCACCAGGCCCAGGGTTCCGATCGCCTGCCAGAGCGCGCCGACGCTCTCGGCATCCTGGGGCTTGTGCGGCTTCGCGGCCCACAGACCGAAGGCCATGGCGGCCGCCAGGCCGGCGGCCAGCAGGGGGTGGATCTCGACGTGTTTGAAGCGCGTCGAGCAGAGCAGCAGATTGCGCGCGTAGATGCCGAGGTTGATGGCGAAACTGGCCAGCAGGATCGGCTTGTTTTCGTAGGCGCTGCTGAAGGTCAACAGCAGCGTGCCGAGCATCGAGAACCACCAAAAGGTCGGCGTCGAGACGCTGCGGCCGGCGCGCTCGGACTGCAGCCATTGCACCAGCCCGCGCGAGAAGAACAGGGCCTGGCCGAGCCAGCCCAGGGCTTCGACCCAGAGAGCGCCGGAGGCAGGCACGGCAGGGCTGCGGGGCTCAGCGCCCGGGCGGGGTCGGACGCGGTCCGCCGGGGGTCAGCAGCGGCCCGGCGTCGATCACCTCGGCGATCGGAAGCCGGATCAGGCGGCGCCGCATCCAGCGCACGGCCAGCAGGTCCTTGAAGGCCCGCAGGGCGCGGTTGCGCACGCCGTACTTGCTCTTGCCGGCGATGCGCGGGTGGTGGCTGACCGGGTGTTCGAGAACCGTGAAGCCGTGATAGCGCAGCAGGGTCGGCAGGAAGCGGTGCATGCCCTCGAACATCGGCACCGTGCGGATGGCCTCCGCCTTGAAGACCTTGAGTGAACAGCCCGTGTCGCGGATCGAATCGCCGCTGATCCGGTTGCGGATCCAGTTGGCCAGCTTGGAGCTCCACTTGCGGACCCAATCGTCCTGGCGCTTCTGGCGGTAGCCGACCACCGCGTCGGCGCCTTCGGCGCGGAGCTTGGCGACCATGGCCGGCAGGTCGATGGGGTCGTTCTGCAGGTCCGCGTCCAAGGTGGCCAGCAGCGGCGCGTGGGCGTACCACAGGCCGGCGGTGATGGCCGCGGTCTGCCCGCGGTTGCTGGCCAGGCGGATCGCGACCACGCGCTGGTCCCGCTGGCACAGGGCGCGCATGCGCTCGCTCGAGCCGTCCGTGGAGCCATCGTCCACCAACACCAGCTCGAAGTCGCCGTCTTCGCCGAAGGTTTCCAGCACGCGCCGATAGAGCGGTTCGAGGTTGTCGACCTCGTTGAACACCGGGGCCACCAGGCTCAGCGCCGGGCGGCGGCCTGCGCCCGCGCTCGCCGCGGCGGATTGGAGGGCGGCGGGCAAGGGCGGATAGCGGCGCTCGGGGAGCCGCTCCGCGACGGGGCGGTCCGTGTGGGGGGAGGGCGTGTCCAAGGGCGAGCCCCGGCGGGGCGCCGCCGGTCGCCCCCAGAAAGCGGGCAACCGATCCGGTTGGCGCCGGTCCAGGGAGGCGCGATGATACCTCCGAGTCTCCCTGGCCCCAGCGCGCCCGGCCCCGACGCCCGCCGCGCCCCTCGCCCCCCCGGATGGGCTGGCGCGCTCGAATTGCCCGCGCCGAGCGAGCCGCTGCGTCCCCCTGGCGCGGGCGGCCGAAGCCGTGGACCCGCGACGGCGCCTGCCCCGGGGACCCGGCCGACGATCGCCCGCGGGCCCGCTGCGTGCCTGCCCGGGATGCCGCCCCCCGGGTCGGTCCGGCCGGAGCACCGCGCCGATCCCCGGTCTGTGGGGGGCCTCGAGCGCGCGCTGGCCTGGGCCCTGCTGCTGCTCGGCGCGGCGAGCGCCTTCGCTCCCGAGCGGGGCCTGGGCGGGGCTTCGCCGCGGCCCTTCGGCGCGCCGCGGGTTTCCAGTCGATGGGCGGCCCTCGGACTGGCCGAGCTCGGCCCGGGGCCCCTCGAGCGCCTGCGCCGCGATCCCGCCGCGCCGCTTTCTCCCAGGGAATGGCGGGCCCTGCCCGGCATCGGCCACGCGCGCGCCGCCGAGATCGAAGCGGCGCGCCGCGCCGCCGGCGAGAGACTCGACTGGCGCCGGCTGGAGTCGATCACGGGGATCGGACCCGGCACGATCGAGCGCTTGACCCAAGCGCTGGCGCGGCCGCCCCGACCGAGCGGCGCGTCGGGGGCCGGGCCCGACCCGCCGGCCCGATCGGCTGCGCCCGCGTGGCAGCGGCTATCCTGGCCGCGATGACCGTCCCGCCGCAGAGCGCGCTCGAGCCCGCCGGCAGCGCCATCGACCGACTCTGCGCCGCGGCCCTCGCCGAGGACCTGTTCCCGGACCCGGAGGGCGCCGTCGCCGAGCTGTCCCTGGCCCCGGGGGCGCGCCTCGAGCGCGGCGCCCTGGCCGGCTGGATCGGCCGGGACCTGACCGCCGCGGTGATCCCCGTCGAGGCCCGCGGGCAGGGCCGCCTCTTGGCCAAGGAGCGCGGGGTGCTGTTCGGTCTCTCGGTTTTCGCGCGGGTTTTCGAGCTGCTGGACCGGAGCTTCGTGATCGAGCCCCTGTGCGCGGATGGGGCCGCGCTCGAGCCTGGCCAGGACGTGGCGCGCCTGTCCGGACGCGCCCGGGCGCTGCTGGTCGGCGAGCGCAGCGCGCTCAATTTCCTCCAGCGCCTGTCCGGCACCGCCAGCCTGACGGCCCGTTTCGTGGCCGCGGCCGCCGGGCGTTGCGCGCTGCTGGACACGCGCAAGACCAGCCCCGGCTGGCGCCACCTGCAAAAGGCCGCCGTGCGCGCCGGCGGCGGCGTCAACCATCGCATGGGCCTCTACGACGAGGTCATGCTGAAGGACAACCACGCCGATTTTTCGGCCGATCCGGGCGAGAGTCCGCCGGCGCGGCTGGCCCGCCTGGTGCACCTGGCGCGCATCGCCCATGGACCCGCCGTGCGCTTGACCGCCGAAGCAAGGGACCTCGAGCAGGCTTCGGCCGCGCTCGAGGCCGGCGCCGATGTGCTGCTGCTCGACAATTTTTCTGCGGCCGCCCTCGGTCCGGTGTGCGCCGAGCTCAAGGCCCGCGCGCGCCGGCTGGGCCGCGCCGTGCTGCTCGAAGCCTCCGGCGGCATCCGCCTCGAGAACGTGCCCCAGTTCGCGGCCAGCGGCGTCGATCGCATCTCCGTCGGCGCCTTGACCCACTCCGCCGGCGCGCTCGACCTGTCCCTCGAGCTGGAGCCCCCGGCCCCCATCCCCGGAGCCCCGGCATGAGCGTCGAAGCCGCGCCCCCCGGCCCGCCGCGCATCGAGCTGCGGCTGCCCGCCACCCACCGCTTCACGCGCCTTGGCCGCCGGGTCGTCGAGCGCCTGGCGGAGCGCCAGGGCTACGAGCCGCGCCGCGTGGAGGAGCTCTCCCTGATCGCCTCCGAGCTGCTCTCCAACTGCGTGGACCACGCCCAGCCGAGCAGCGAGCTCCTGTGGATGCAGCTCGGCGTGGTGTTCGGACCGACGGGCTGGGAGCTCGAGGTCGTCGATCAGGGCGGCGGCGATGCGCAGCGCTTGAACGCAGCCTTGGCCGAGCCCCTCGAGCCGGCGCTGGAAGAGCTCGATCTCGATCAGGAGCGCGGCCGGGGCCTGTTGCTGCTGCGCTCGCTGGTCGACCATCTGGAGGCCAGCCCCTCGGCGGATGGCCGCGGCCTGCGGCTGTTCGCCAGCAAGCGCTGGTCATGAGGCCCGCGGATCGCCGGCCGCCGCCGGCTGCGGCCGCCGTCGGGGCCGCACCGCGGCGCCCTTGGTACGGGCTGCTCGGGGCCCTGCCGCACCCCCTGGCCCTGCTGCTGGCCCTGGCCTGGGCGGCGCTGATCTGGCGGCTCTCCTCCGGCCCGATCTCCCTGGGGGCGCGCCTGCCCTTCGGCCGCCTGCTCAACAACCTGGCCCACGGTCCGCTGTACGCCGTGCTGGTGGGCCTGCTGGCCTTCGCCCTGCCGCGCCGCAGCGCGCCGTTTCCCTGGCCGCGGCTGAACGCGGCGCGGGCCCTGGCCCTGCTGGCCTTCGGGCTGGCCTACGGGCTGTTGGACGAGTGGCACCAGCTGGCCAGCCCCGGCCGCAGCGGCAGCTGGTCGGATCTGGCCACGGATCTGTGCGGCGGGCTGCTCGCCCTGGCGGCCATCTCCGGCCTCGAGCGCCCCCGGGAAGCGCGCTCCGCCCAGCGTTTCGCGGCCGCGCTGACGCTGGTCGGCCTCGCGGCGCTGTTCGCCACCTACGGCCCGCCCCTACCGATCGCTTAGGCTCCGGCCCATGAGCGCCACCGCCGCCGGCGGGGCCGGCCCCGGGCCGGCTCCGGAAGAGTCCTACCTCTCGCCCCTTTCGACCCGCTACGCCAGCCAGGCCATGCGCCGGCTGTTCTCGGAGGCCCACCGCATCGGGCTGTGGCGCGAGCTGTGGATCGCCCTGGCCAAGGCCCAGCGCGAACTGGGTCTGCCGATCCGCGCCGAGCAGATCGAGGCCCTCGAACGCACCCGGGCCAGCGTGCCCTTCGCGCGCGCCCGGGCGCTCGAGGCCGAGCTGCGCCACGACGTGATGGCCCACGTGCACGCCTGGGGCGAACAGGCCCCCGAGGCGCGCGGCATCCTGCACCTCGGGGCCACCTCCTGCTACGTCACCGACAACGCGGACCTGCTGATCCTGCGCGCCGGCCTGGACCTGCTCGAGCGGCAGCTGGTCGAGATCCTGCGGCGCTTGGCCGCCTTCGCCCGCGAGCACCGCCACGTGCCGACCCTGGGCCTGACCCACTACCAGCCCGCCCAGGCCACCACGGTCGGCAAGCGCGCCTGCCTGTGGATCCAGGATCTGCTGCACGATCTCGAGGATCTGGCCCACGCGCGCCGCATGATCCGCTTCCGCGGCGTCAAGGGCACCACGGGTACGCAGGCTTCGTTCCTCGAGCTGTTCCACGGCGACCACGCCAAGGTGCGCGAGCTCGACCGGCGCGTGACGGCCGCCTTCGGCTTCGACAGGAGCTTCGCCGTCACCGGCCAGACCTACCCGCGCCAGCTCGATTTCCGCGTCGGCCAGGCGCTGTCCTCCCTGGCCCAATCGGCGCACAAGTTCGCCGTCGATCTGCGCCTGTCCTCCGGGCGCCGCGAGCTCGAGGAGCCCTTCGAAAAGCACCAGATCGGCTCCTCGGCCATGCCCTGGAAGCGCAACCCCATGCGCAGCGAGCGCATCTGTGCCCTGGCGCGCTTCGTGATGTCGAGCCTCGACAACCTGGCCCAGACCGCGGCCCAGCAATGGTTCGAGCGCACCCTCGACGACTCGGCCAACCGCCGCATCGTGCTGTCCGAGATGTTCCTCGGCAGCGACGCGATCCTGCAGCTCTACCAGAACGTCTCCGGCGGGCTGGTGGTGCACCGCGCGGTCGTGGAGCGCAACCTGCGCGAAGAACTGCCCTTCCTGGCATCCGAGGCTTTGCTGATGGCCGCTGTGGAGGCCGGGGCCGATCGCCAGGACGCCCACGAAGCCCTGCGCCTGCACGCCCGCGCGGCCTCCGAAGCGATCCACCGCGGCGAGCCGAACCCGCTGGCGGAGCGGCTGGCCGCCGACCCCGCCTTCGGATCGATCGCCGGCGATCTGACCCGCCTGCTCGATCCGCAGCGCTTCGTGGGCCGCGCCCCGCAGCAGGTGGAGGAGTTCCTGGCCGAGGAGGTCGAACCGGTCCTGGCGCGCGCCCAGCACCTGGCGCCGCCGGCGGCCGAGATCCGCGTCTGACTAGCGGGGTCGATCGAGTTTCCGGACTTGGGAGGCTGCACGGCGCCCCGGCCTGTCCCGCTGGACTGGCCCCCGCGGGACCCCCGACGGGCGCGCCGGCCACAGCCTGGACACAGCCGGGCCCCGGCCCAACAGCCACGGGGCTGGTCCGCTCGGCGCCGGGCCCCAAGGCACCGGCGGCGCTGCCATCCGCAGCACCGCACAGGGCGCCGGGGCTTCGCCGAGCCGGTACGGATGGGGCAGGGAAGCGACCCGGGATGCAGGGGAGCAGGGAACGCGCCGCTGAGCCGCCCTCCAGGCCGCCGAAGGCGGCCGCAAAGCCTGGGCCAAGGCCTGCCCGGAAGCTGGCCGGCGCTTGAGTCCGGGCCCCGCCGAGGCCGAGAATCGAGCCGCTGGGCCCTCGCCATGCCCTGCTGCGAGCTCGGCGCCCCCGGCGCCCGGGCCCCAGCTCTGGCCCACGGCCGCCCAGCACGACACCGTGACCGCCCCCGGCATCCCCAACGACTACGCGCTCTCGACGTTCTGCTTCGGTGCTCGCCTGGCGAGCATCCAGGACCAGGTGTTCGCGGCCGTAGGCATGGGGTTCCGCAAGCTCGAACTCGGACTCTCCGATTCGCCGCCCAGCATGGACGGGCTGGACGAAGCCCGCAGCGAGACCGGCACCGAGCTGGTGTCCCTGGTCGCCGGCTGCCGCGATTCGATCAGCCGCGACCAGCCAGCCCTGCGGCTGGCGAGCTTGGACGAAGACGGTCGCCAGCGCGCGATCAGCGCGGTGCGGCGCCACGCGCGGCTCTCGACGACCTGGGGGTGCCGGCGGCTGGTGGTGCGCGGCAGCCAGGTCGAGGATCCGGCCCTGACCGCCGAAGCGCGCGCCCTCGAAGCCGAGGCCCTGCTGAACGGCGTCAGCGCCGATCTGCGCGAAAAGGTGGGGCAATTCGTCGAGCGCGTGCAAAACCGCGGCCAGCACCAACTGGAGCAGTTGTGCCGCTCGCTGCACGAGTTGATGGGGGAGTTCCCGCACCTGCAATTCTCGATCGAGCCCGGCCGCTACATCGACGACCTGCTCGGCTTCAACGCCATGGGCTGGGTTCTCGACGCGCTCAAAGGCAAGAACCTGGGCTATTGGCACGACGTGGGCCGCATCCACCTGCGCGAGCGCCAGGGGCTGCCCAAGCAGGCCGCTTGGCTCGAGCGCTACGGCGCCCGCATGGTGGGCATCCACCTGCAGGACGCCGCCGCCCACGAGACCGCCATGCCGCTGGGCCTCGGCGAGGTCGACTTCAAGCTGATCAAGGAATATCTGCCGGCCCATGCCGAGCGCGTGCTCGAGCTGCACCATCGCCACGGCCGCGCGGAGATTCTGGCTTCGGTCAAGTTCCTGGTCGCTGCCGGGATCTGATCGCGCAGCGGCGGGTGCCGCGTCGGCGCGGGGAGCTTGGGGGGCGTTGGGGCGTTGGGGGTGCTGGGGCTTTGGGGGTGCTGGGAGCCGGCCCCGCGACCGACCCCCAGGCGGCGCGGCGCTGGAGCCACGCAGGCCGGCGGGGTTTCGGGCGCGCGGCTCGCGGCGGCCTCGGCAGGGAGCGGGTCGGGCCGCCCGGAAGCCCGAGCCGAGGGGTTGACCCGGCCCTCGCCACGAGCTCCCGTGGGCGAGTCCTGTCGAATTCACGGTAAGGCAGCCTAGATTTCGGGTCTGGGCGATCGGCGGGCGCCCCGGACGCGGCTCGCCGGGTGGCCGCGCAGCTCGCTGGGGAGCGGCCGAGCCTGGGGAGATGCGGGCCTCCGCACCGCGGCTGGGTCCTGGCACCGAGCCGGCCCGTCGGGGTCCGGGGGGCGCCGCTACCATCGCGGACGGCCGTGGCGCCGCCGCTGCCGACCATGAATCAACCGCTGCGCCGCCATCGGCCGGGTCCGCGGCCCCTGGGCAAGACGCCGGGCGCCGAGCGGGGCGAAGCCCTGCTCAAGGTCCTCGAGGAGGCCGTCCAGCAGACCGGCCGCCGGGCCTTCCTGGTGCTGACCCACAAGGGGCCGGACCCGGACGCCCTGGGCGCCTGCGTGGGCCTGGCCGGCGGCTTGGCGCAACTGCTCGAGGCCGATTTCCGTGTGGCGACCAGCGGCCGCATCTTCCGCGCCGAGAACCTGGCCATGGTGCGCGAGCTTGGTCTGTTCTTCGACGAGCTCGGCAACGTCGATGCGGCCCGCTTCGCCGGCGGCCTGCTGGTCGATTCCCAGCCCGGCTTCGGACACACCCAGATCCCCACGGGCCTGCCCGTGCTGGCGGTGATCGACCACCATCGCGGCAGCGAGGATCGCTCCGCGGCCGCGGGCGTGCGACACCGCGACGTGCGCGACGGGGTCGGGTCGACCTCGGCGATCGTCTGGGAGTACCTGCAAGGGCTCGGCGTCCAGCTCGACGCCCGCATGGCCACGGCCCTGTTCTGTGGCGTGCGCTACGACACCGGCGATCTCAGCCAGAACGTCTCCGCGCTGGACGAACAGGCCTATTTCGAGCTTTTCCGGCAGGCCGACCGCCCGATGCTGGCGCGCATCCAACGCCCGCGCTTGCCGCAGGAGTACTTCAAGGAGCTGCAGCGCTCCCTGCGTCTGGCGCGCCGGCAGGGGCCCGCGGTGGTGGCCCTGCTCGGGCAGGTGGTGAACCCGGAGTCCGTGGCCGAGATGGCCGACTTCTTCCTGCGGCTCGAGGGCGTGCACTGGACGCTGGTGGGCGGAGCCTACGAGGGACAGTACTACGTTTCGTTGCGCACCCGCCTGGCGGAGCTCGAGGCCTATCCGCTGCTCGATCGGCTGCTCGGCGGGCAGGGCTCGTTCGGCGGGCACGGCAGCGTCGCCGGGGGCCGGATCGGGCTCGACAGCGGCAGCCAACCGGCCCTGCGCACGGTCGAGCGCCGGCTGCGCACCCGGGTGCTCGAGGTGATCGACCCGGGCGGCACCCTGGACGAAGAGGCGCGCCTCGGCCGGCCGCTGACCTGAGGGCGCGGCCCCAGAGCCGCGCAACCGGCGGCTTTTCCAGCCGGCGGGGGGACCGCCGCAGCGCCAAGGCCGGTCCCCGGAGCGTCCAGCCGCGCCAGTCCGGCCCCGGGGCCAGGTAGCGAGGGTCCCCGACCGGCTGACCCCTCAGCGCCAAGGGGCCGACGACCTGCCAGCCCAACCGGTTCGGCTCACCCGACGGCATCCGGGGTCAGCCGGGTCGCCCGTGCGGGCCGTCCGCTCGCCCGCCCGCGGGGCTCCGGCAGCGGCGGCGCCAAAAAAAAACGCTCGAGCTGCCCTTGCCCCCTTGCTTCGAGCGCCGCGCCTGCTAACTTCTCGCCCCACTCAAGCGGCTGTAGCTCAGTGGTAGAGCACAACCTTGCCAAGGTTGGGGTCGTGGGTTCAAGTCCCATCAGCCGCTCCACTTTCTTGCCTGCGGGGCGCGGGTCCCTGGCCCTCGGCGATGGGGGGGGCGCAACGCGGTCCTCGGGCGGGGCTTCTCGGGCAGGGCTTCACTGGCGGGGCTTCCCAGGCGGATCCGAGGGGCTGCCAACTCCCGACCGGTGCCATCGAAGCGGCCAGCCCCTCGCAGGCGCTCCGCGGGTTGCCACCTGAGGGGCGCGGTGGGGGCGCGGGACGAGCGCCGCGAGGCCCTGAGCATGCGAAGTCCCCGACGCGCTCGCGCGCTGACGAGCTGGCCGCTCGGGGCCGGCTGATCCTGCGCGGGCCGGACCCGGGCCCGCCGAGCAGCCGCGAGCCGAGCTTCCGTGAGGCCCCCCGGAGGCCGGCGGAACCGCTGCGCATCGAAACGCGCAAGTTCCAACCGAAGTTGGCGCGCTCGGCGGCGTGAACCCAGCTGGGGGGAGCGCGTTGACAGCGCCTCCGAACCCCCGAGCCCCCCTGCTGATGTCGTCGCTCCCGCCCCCCGCGCACAACGTCCCGCATTCCCTTTCCCTGGGTCAGAGCTCGCGCGCCCGCGCTGTGCGCCTCCTGCGCGCCAGCTCCGCCTCAGCCGCCTTGCTGCTATGCCTGCCGGCGCAGGCCCGCTTCCAGGCCCAACCCCCGATCGAGCCCCAGGACCCGCCCAAGCCGGGCGAGGCGCAGGCCGCGGGCTCGACTCAATCGGGGGGCAGCCGCGCGGGCAGCGAAGCCGCCTCCAGCGAAGGCCAGACTTCGGAATCGATCGTGACCGCCCCGCGGGCCAGCCGCCTGGCCACGCAGTCCGGCCTGCAGGCGCAGGTGTTCAGCGCCGAAGAGCTCTACGCCACCGGCGAGCACAACCTGCCGCGCATGATCGGCAAGGCCGCGGGCATCTTCGTCCAGGAGACCAACCTCGGCGGCGGCGCGCCGATCCTGCGCGGCTTGATCGGCAACCAGATCCTGGTGGTCGTCGACGGCGTGCGCCTCAACGACTCCTCCCTGCGCGGAGGTCCAAATCAATATCTCAACACGATCGATCCGGCGATCGTCGAGCGCGTCGAGGTGCTGAAGGGCCCGAACTCGGTGCTGTACGGCTCCGACGCCCTGGGCGGCGTGATCTTGGTGTGGACCAAGCGCCGCGCCAGCGGGGGCCCCGATGGCCGGCCCTCCGAAGCGCCCGTGGCCGCCGAACTCTCGACCCAGTTCCGCAGCCAGACCTCCGGCGGTTACCTGCATGGCGGACTCTCCGGGGTCGAGCAGCTGTCGGCGGGGCGCAAGCTCGGCTGGTACGCCGGGGTGACCGGAAGGCATTTCGACGACCTGGCCATCGGCGGCGATGAAGTCGCCGACCAGACCGGCTACGACGGGGGCGCGGGCTTCCTCTCCACGGATCTCGAGTTCGAGCCCGGTTCGGTGCTGCGCTACGCCGCGCGCCTGCATCGCGACAACGACGTGCCGCGCACGGACCGTCTGGTGGAAGGCTTCCCGACCGCCATCGGCGGCCCGCCCACGCCGCCC
>JBIKLM010000101.1:0-11176 GCA_044359835.1 Planctomycetota bacterium | reverse complement strand
TTCCCCGCCGGCGTTCGCCACGCGCCAGCCCGGGCCGCTGACGAGGCGCGTGCGCGTGCCGTCGGGCGCGGTCAGGTCGAGGCGCAGCAGCAGGCCCGCGGGGCCCGGCTGGCTGTTGGTGACCAGGACCTCCAGGCGATGGTCGCCCGGACCGGGGCTGCACTCGAGCTCGCGCACGCGCCGCCAGGCGTCGGGGTTGCCGTCGCTGGCGGCCAGCTCCACGCCGTCGAGCAGGAGCCGCCATTGGTCGTCGGCCGACAGGCGCAAGCGGCCCGCGAGCGGCGCCGCGGCAACGGCGAAGTCGAACTCGAAGCGGCGGGTGCCCGCCGGCGCTTCCAGGCCTTCGGGGAAGCCCAGCCAAACGGCGCCGCCGAAATCCGGTCGCTGCCCCGCGCTGGGCGCATCGAAGCCGATCCATTCGGCGCTCCACTCCGCCGGATCGAGCAGCCCCAGGCTGAAGCGCGCCGGCGCGCTCCAGGCGCTCAGCCGGCCGCGCTCATCGGCGAGCTGCACCTGCCAGAAGGCCTGCTGGCCCGAGCGCAGGGGCTCGCCGCGGTATTCGATGTCGACGCTCTCGCGCCCGTTGACGAGCCCGCTGTCCCACAGGTCCGTGCGCTCCTCCAACAGCAGCTCGGCCCGGCTGGCCACGCGCAGGCGGTAGCCGGTCTGCCCCAGGCCGCGGGCCAGGGGATCGAGCGCGGTCGGCCACCAGCCGAAGCGCGGGCGGTCGCTGGCCAGGCCCTCGGGGTCGCGCCGCTGCTCGACGGTCAGCTCGGTCGGCTGGATGCTGCCGGTGACCGCCGGCGCGGCGGTCTGCGCAGGGCGCGGGGTCGCACAGGCCAGGATCGAAACGCAAGCGGCGATCAGCGACAGGGACAGCATGGGGCGATGCTAACCGCCGCGGCCCCGGCGCACCGGCATCTGGCGCTCCCGGCCGCCGGGTCGTAGCCTGCCGGTCGGTGATCTCCATGCAACCCCGCTGCTGAATCCCCTCCTGGCCCGGCGTGACCGGGCCCCCACGGGCCGCCCGCGCTCCGGCTTTCGCCGGTTGACTCCCCGAGGAGGCGCGCGGCGAGCCCCACGCGACCTCCCATGAAGAACGATTTCCTCGCCGCGGCCGAACAGGCCGCCCTGGTGGCCCGCGAGCACGCCGTGCGCGTCGATGCCGAAGCGGCCTTCCCCCGCCCGACCGTCGAAGCCTGCCGAGAATGCGGGCTGTTCGGCCTGATCTCGGCCCAGGCGGTCGGCGGCTTGGGCCTGGGCCTCGGCGCCGCGGCCCAGGTGATCGAGCGCCTGGCGCGCGAATGCGGCAGCTCGGCCATGGTCATGACCATGCACTACGCGGGCAGCGCGGTGATCGAAGCCCACGGGGACCAGGAGACCCGCCGCGCGATCGCCGCCGGGCGCCACCTGTCGACCCTGGCCTTCAGCGAGAGCGGCTCGCGCTCGCACTTCTGGGCGCCGCTCTCGAGCGCCCAGCCCGCCGGCGACCAGGTCGTGCTCGATGCCCAGAAGAGCTGGATCACCTCCGCCAGCGCCGCGGACGCCTTCGTCTGGTCGAGCAAGCCGGCCGCGGGCACGGGCGAGAGCACCCTCTGGCTGGTGCCGCGCAGCACGCCCGGGATCCGCCCCACGGCGCGCTTCGACGGCCTGGGCCTGCGCGGCAACGATTCCGCGCCGGTGTCTGCCCAGGGCGCGCGCATCCCGGCCAAGAACCGCCTGGGACCCGACGGCGGCGGCTTCGGGATCATGATGCAGACCGTGTTGCCCCTGTTCAACACGCTGATCTCGGCCGGCTCGGTCGGCATGACCGCGGCCGTGGTGGAGAAGACCGCCGAGCACGCCACGGGCATGAAGTACGAGCACCTCTCCGGCTCGCCGCTCAGCGATCTGCCCACGATCCGCGCCTACCTGGCGCGCATGAAGATCCAGGCCGACTCGGCCCGCGCCCTGTGGCTGGACACGATCGCGGCCCTGGAAGCCGGGCGCCCCGACGCGATGCTGCGCGTTCTGGAGGTCAAGGCCGCCAGCGCGGAAACCGCCCGGGAAGTCACCGATCTGGCCATGCGCGTCTGCGGCGGCCAGGCCTTCCGCAAGGACGTGGGCGTCGAGCGCCGCTTCCGCGATGCGCGCGCGGCCATGATCATGGCGCCGACCTCCGACCAGCTGTACGACTTCATCGGCAAGGCGCTCTGCAATCTGCCCCTGTTCGGCTGATCCAGACCCCGCAACCCCCGCTTCCCATGCCCAACCACGAGACCCTGGTGCTCGGCGCCGTGGCCTACGACGCCAAGGTCGTGCCGATCTGGGACGGTTTCCAGCGCTGGTTCGAAAGCCGCGGATTGCCGTTCGATTACGTGCTCTACAGCAACTACGAGCGCCAGGTCGAGCAGCACTTCGCCGGGGCTTTCCATGTGGCTTGGAATTCGCCCCTGGCCTGGCTGCAGGCCGAGCGCGTCGCGCGGCAACGGGGCCGGCGTGCGCGGGCGCTGGCCATGCGCGACACGGACCAGGACCTGACCTCCCTGGTGATCGCGCGCAGCGACGGGCCCGTGGCGAGCCTCAGGGACCTGCGCGGCAAGCGCGTGGGCGTGGGCGCCAGCGACTCGCCCCAGGCCACGCTGATCCCGCTGCTGCACCTGGCCGAAGCGGGCCTTGAGCCCGGGCGCGACGTCGAGGTGCGCCGCTTCGACGTCTTGCTCGGCAAGCACGGCGACCACATCGGCGGCGAGCGCGATGCGGTGCGGGCGCTGCTGCGCGGCGAGGTCGATGCGGCCTGCCTGATCGACGGCAACCACCTGCTGTTCGGGCGCGAGGGTCTGCTCAGCCCCGGCGCGACGCGCGTGCTGGCCCAGACCGGGCGCTACGACCATTGCAACTTCACCGCCCTCGACGGCGCGCCGGAGGCGCTGCTCGCGCGCTTCAGCGAGCTGCTGCTCTCGATGCGCTACGAGGACCCCGAGGTGCGCGGGCTGATGGACCTCGAGGGCCTCAAGGCCTGGCGGCCCGGGCGCACCGAGGGCTACGCCCTGCTGGAGCGCGCCGTGGACCGCTTCGACTTCCTGCGGCCGTTCCTGACCCGCATGGGCGCCTGACAGGCTGAGAAATAATCGTCTCGGGCTGCGCCCGAGCCGTGACACGGGCCTCTCGCGCGCCCTCCAGCGCGCGCCGAGGCTCGCATCCTCGCCCAGCGCGCCGATCCGAGCTTCCGCCGCCTCCGGCCGCGTCCGCGACCCAAGACCATGGACAAGCCGAATTCTTCAGCGACCCCGAGCCCGCGCATCGCGGGGCAGGGTTCAGCGGCAGCCGCGCCGGTGCTCGACCTCGGGCCGCTCGGCCTCGAGGACGGGGCCACGGTCCTGCTGCGCCGCGCCCTGGCGGCGCCGGCGTCCGCCGGGGCGCCCGGCGGGCTGCGTGTGCATGGCACGGCCGCGGATCTGGCCCTGCACCTCTCCACCTGGGCGCGGGGTGAAGGCGAGCGCTTCCGGGCCGCGACGCCCGCGGAGGTCCTGGCGGCCGGCGTCGCGCCCTCCGGAGCCCGCCTGGTGGGTTTCATCGAGCCGGGCCCGGGCCGCGGCGCGCGCTGGGCGGGCGCGGAGCGGTCGGGAGGCGCGGATGCCCGCGCCCCGGGGGCCCTAGCGGAGCGAGCCCCAGCCCACTGGGGTCTGGCCGCGCGCGGCGCCGCGGTCGAGGCCGGCGGGCCGCGCTTTCACTTCGCCCTGGATCAGCGCGACGCTCTGTGGGCCGACGAGGTGCAGAGCCTGCTGGCCCAGGCTCTGGCGGGGCAGTGGAGCCCGGCCCAGGCGATCCCCTGGGACCTGCCGCGCACCCACAGCGACGAGCTGGAGGATGCCCTGGCCCAGGTCCTGACCTACCTGATCGAGAACGAGACCGCCGCGCTGATCGTGCCGGCGCGCTTTGCCGCCCAGGTGCACCCGCACTTCCGCGAGGTCCAGCAGCTGCTGGCGATCACCGCCGCCGACGAGGCGCGCCACATCGAGGTCTTCACGCGCCGCCTGGGGCTGTTCGGCCGCGCCCCCGGGCTGTCGACCGCCGGCGGCCAGCGCTCCCTGCAGACCCTGGTGGACGAGCCGGATTTCGAGCTGGCCTCGCTGCTGCTCTCGGTGCTCGGCGAGGGCTCCTTCGTGCAGCTCCTGTGGTTCCTGCACGAGCACGCCCCCGACGAGGCCACGCGGGCTCTGATGAAGCTCTCGGCCCAGGACGAGGCGCGCCACGTGGCCTTCGCCGTGGCGCACCTGCGGCGCCACGGGCGCCTGGACCCGGGCCTGGCCCCGCGCCTGGCGGCGGCCATCGAGCAGCGCCACGCGGCCCTGGCCAGCTCCGCGGGCCTCAACGCCGAGGTCTGGGACGCCCTGGTGCTGCTGGCCGCCGGCGAGAGCACGACCGCGGCCCTGCCCCGCGGTCAGGCCGCCGTGCTGGCCCTGACCGAGCAGATGCGCCGCGGCCGGCGCCAGCGCCTCGAGCTGCTGGGCTTCCCCGCGCCCGAGGCCGATCGCCTGGCCGGCCTGCACACCAAGAACTTCATGTGAGCGCTCCGGGCCGCCCGGACCGGACCCCGTGCCGCCCGACCGTGCCGCCGACCGGGTCCGGAGCTGCCGCTCCCACCGGCGGCCCCAGGCCCCGCTGCGGCCTCCGCATCAGCAGCCCGGCGGCAGGTGGGCAGGCGCCGATCGCCCGCGGCTTTCGAGCCAGCGCTGACCGAAGCGCCGCAGGCCTTCGATCAGCGGGGCCAGCTCGCCGCCCATGGGGCTCAAGGAGTACTCGACCCGGGCCGGGACCTCCGCGAACACGCGCCGCTCCACGAGCCCGTCGGCCTCGAGCCGGCGCAGCTGCTGGGTCAGGGTCCGGCCCGTGACGCCCGCCAGGCGCGCCTGTAGATCGCTGAAGCGCAGCGTGCCCCCGCTGAGGTGCAGCAGGATGGCCCCCTTCCATTTTCCGGACAGGACTTCGAGGCAGGCTTCCACCGGGCAGGCGGAATCGAGGCTGTAGCTGGGGTGGCGCACGGCGATGGGGTATCCGTTCGGATAGCAGGGCACCAACAAGTGCCCGTCAAGGGGCTGTGGAGGGGCCTCGGGTCGTGCCAAGAGCTTAGGCCACCTCCCAACCCCCCAGCCACCGCCCCGATGGACCTTTTCGAAGCCGTTCGCCAGCGCCGCGCCGTCAAGCACTTCGACCCCGCTCACCGCCTGACCGATGCGGAAATCGAGCGCCTGATCTCGACGGCGATGCTTTCGCCGACCTCCTTCAACATCCAGCACTGGCGCTTCGTGGTCGTGCAGGATCCCGAGCTCCGCCGGGCGATCCGCGCCGCGGGCCACGATCAGGCCCAGATGACCGAGGCCTCGGTCCTGGTGGTCATGACCGCCGACGTCAAGGCCTGGCAGAAGCAGCCCGAGCGCTACTGGCGCCAGGCGCCCAAGCCGGTGGCCGACATGCTGGTGGGCTGGATGGGCCCCTTCCACCAGGGCCGTGAGCAGCTCCAGCGCGACGAGGCCATGCGCTCGATCGGCATGGCCATGATGACCCTGATGCTGGCCGCCAAGGCCATGGGCTACGACTCCTGCCCGATGATCGGCTTCGAGCACGAGCAGGTCGCCAAGCTGATCCGCCTGCCCGCCGATCACGTGATCGGGCCGATGGTCGCCATCGGCCGGGGCACCCAGGCGCCCTGGCCCAAGCCGGGGCAGTTGCCCCTCTCCGAGGTGCTGGTCCGCGACCGTTTTGCCGGATGATCCTCAGCTGAAACGCGGCTTGGGCGCCACCCCGGAGGCCGCGCTCGCCCGCCGCCTCCCCGGGACCGCCGGGGGGCTTCCGAGCGGGTGAATGCCAGGCGGCTGCTTCGACGCGGCCTGGACCGGGGCAGGCGCAGGTCGGCTGCTTCCGAGCGCCGGCCCACGCCCTCCGGGAGTTGCCGGCGGTCGGTGGCTGCTGTGAGGCCCCTGGCCACCGACCCTTCCAGACGGACCGGCTCCGGGGAGCGACCGTCGGGGGCCGAGCGGAGCCTCGGATCCCTAATGACCGCAGGCGCGAGCTTTAGGACGTTTTTTCGGCTTATCTGGCCCGCTTGGCCCCAAATTCGCCGCTTTTCGCCCGCCTCGAATCCCCCCGCGGCCCGACCCCACCCGGGATAGCCCGGGACTGCGCCGCCGACTGTTGCGGCTTGTCTCAGAATCCCGGCGCTTGCGGGAATCGGCGCTCCAGCGGAGGCTTCGGTTTGTCCCGGCGGTCAGATCCGACCGGGTGGTTCTGTCCTCTGCGGACACCCCCCTTCCCCCGACGCCGAGCCCCCCCTCGGCGTGAAAAGCGATGCAACTGCGCTTCCCCCACGCGCTGCGAGCCTGGCTCGCGAGCGCGTTGGCAGGCCTCTTCTTGAGCACGGCTGCCCTAGCTCAAGCGCCCGCCAACGATGAATGTGCCGGCGCCACGCCGTTGGTCAACGGCGTCAACGCCTGGAACAACGCGACCGCCACGAACTCCGTTGGAGCGCCCACCGCGTGCGCCACCATCGGCCGCGACATCTGGTTCACGTACACGGCGACCTGCACCGGCAACGCCACGATCACCCTGTGCGGACAGACCCCGGCGGTCTCCGTCGACACGGTGGTGCAGGTCTTCACCGCGGCCAGCACCTGCGCTTCCCTGACGCAGCTCGCCTGCAACGACCAAGGCCCCTGCGGCAACCCCTCCGAAGTGACCTTCCCGGTCACCTCCGGATCGACCTACCGGGTGCGCCTGGGCTCCTTCAGCACGACCATCGGCGGCAGCGGCAACCTGACGGTCAGCTGCGCCGCGCCGCCGCCGCCCCCGGCCAACGACACCTGCGCCAACGCCACCGTGATCGGCAGCGTGCCCTACACGGCGCCGGCTGCCAGCGTCGCGGGCCAGAGCGCCACGGCCGACGTGGATGTGACCTGCAACTCGGCCCTCAGCACCACCGCGGGCGTGTGGTTCACCTACACCCCGGTGTTGACCGGCTCCCTGAACCTGACCCAGACCTCGGCCAACGACACGGTCGTGGCGGTCTTCACCGGCGGCTGTGGCTCGCCGGTCCAGATCGGATGCTCCGACCCGAACACGCTCAGCGTCCCGGTCACGGCCGGGGTCCAGTACTGGATCCTGGTCGGCATGTGGGGCACCACCAACCCCACCACGAACTACGGCTTGACCGTCGACCTGGCGGTGCCGCCGGCCAATGACACCTGCGCCAACGCGATCGCGCTGACGCTGAACACGCCGGTCGCCGGCACCACGGTCGGCGCGACAAACGACTACCAGCTCAGCGGCGCGACCGCTTTCCAGGGCGTCGGTCACCTGACCAGCACGGCCCCCGGCCGCGACGTGGTCTACAGCTTCACCGCGCCCGCTGCGGGCACCTACTCGTTCCGGGTCAACAACTACGCCCAGAACGCGGTGCTGTACACCGCCAGCAGCTGCCCGAGCGGCACGGCCCCGATCACGGTGACGACGGCGCTCCTGGCCGCCAACCGGACCTCGACGAGCGTCGCCGAAGAAATCCTCTGTCAGACTCTGACCGCTGGGCAGCAGGTCTTCGTCTACGTGGACGATTCGACCGCGGCCAACGCCGGCGCGAGCTTCGTCCTGGAGGTCAACGAATGCGTCCGCGAGACCGAGCCGAACGGCACGACGGCCCAGGCCAATCCGTTCACCTTCGGGATGGAAGGCTCGATCACCCCGGTGGCTGAAGCGGACTTCTTCTCCCTGGGCACGCCCGCCGCGGGCTCGCGCCTGTTCGCCATGGCGGACGGCGCTGCGGCGAGCAGCAACGACTTCGACCTGCGGGTGACCAACCTCACCAGCACGCTCGAGTACGACGACGGCAACAACGACACCGCCTTCGGCGGCCTGGCGCCCAACGTCGGCGGCACGATCCTCGATGGCACCGCCAGCTTCCTGCGGCTCAGCCACTTCAGCAGCACGACCCAGTCGGAGCCCTACCGCCTGTACGCGGTGGTCCAGCCCCCGCTGGCCTCGGCGGCGACCGAAGCGGAGCCCAACGACTTGATCGCCACCGCCAACACGAGCTCGCTGAACTACTTCTCGGGGGCCGCGGCGAGCAGCCTGGACACCGACCTGTTCTCGTTCAGCGCGACCGCTGGCCAGCTCATCTACCTGGGCCTGGACAACGACCCGCTGCGCAACAACACCCCGATCAACGGGGCCTTGGCGCTGCTCAACTCGGCGGGCACGGTGCTGGTCTCGGTGAACGACACGGGCTCGACCTCGAGCACCACCTCGGGCGCCGGCAGCCTGACCGCCACCACGCCGAACAGCCCCGCAGAAGGCCTGACCTTCCGGGTGCTGACCACGGGCACCTACTACGCGCGGGTCCAGTCGGCGGCGGCGGGGGACTACCTGCTGTCGATCGCCGTGCTGCCGCAGGTCGGGCCGAGCTACTGCTCGGCCGACTCCCTGGCCTGCAACACCGCCACGGATGCGTTCCTCTCGAACGTGACCCTGGCGGCGGTCAACAACAACAGCACCTCGGGCGCTGGCTGCTACACGGATTTCACCGCCTTGACGGCCAGCCTGCAGGCTTCCGTCGGGGCGCCGATCAGCGTCACGGTCGGCAACTACACGGGCGTGCAGAACGTCACCGTGTACGCCGACTGGGACCAGGACGGCACGCTGGGTGAGCCGGGCGAGGAATACCTGGCCACCGGCGGCCCGGTGTTCACAGCGAACATCGTGCCCCCGGGCAGCGCGACGCTGGGCAACACCCGGCTGCGGGTGCGTGTCTCCGGTGCTCCGGTGGTGCCCTGCGGCACGCTGGCCGACGGCGAGACCGAGGACTACCGCGTCTTCGTCAGCGCGCCGCCGACGACCCCAGCCAACGACCTGTGCGTCAATGCCTCGGTCATCGGCAACGGGGCCACCAACGGCACCACGCTGCTGGCCGGCAACGATGGCAGCTCGAGCTGCGACCCGAGCGGGCGCGACGTGTGGTTCAGCTACACGGCGACCCTGACCGGCAACCTGTCGCTGAACACCTGCGGTTCGGCGATCGACACGGCCATTGCGGTCTATAGCGCCTGCGGCGGGACCGAACTGGGCTGCAACGACGATTGCGGCGGTTCGCCCTGCGGACCGACGGGCGCCTGCCTGAGCGTGCCGATCACCAGCGGCACGACCTACCGCATCCGGGTTTCCGACAAGGGCCTGGGCGTCAACGGCGGGGCCTTCACCCTGAACGTCAGCGCCGCGATCCCGAACGACAACTGCTCCGGTGCGACCCTGGTGGCCGTGCCGACGGTGGTCAACGGGACCATGGTCGGAGCGACCGTGGAAAGCGGCCTGCCGACCTGCACGGGCCCCGGCCCGAACTCGATCGCGGGCGGCAGCTTCGTGGTCAGCGGTCTGGGCGTCTGGTACCGGGTCAACGTCCCGGTCAGCCAGACGATCACCGCGGACACGATCTCGGGGGCCGGCTTCGACTCGCGCCTGTCGGTCTACACCGGCAGCTGCGGAAGCCTGTCCTGCGTGACCGTGAACGACGACATCGTCGACGTGTCGTTCCGCTCCAAGGTGGCCTGGGTCGCCCAGGCTGGAGTGGACTACTTCGTGCTGGTCAGCACCTTCAGCGCGACCACCCTGCCGGGTCCCTTCACCCTGACCCTGAGCGCGGCGCCCACGCCCAGCAACGATGACTGCGCCACGGCGACCGTCATCGGACCTGGCGCGGGCAACCTGGCTGGCACCACGATCGGCGCCACCGGGGCTGCTTCGACCTTGACGGCCGCGGGCGTGGCTTCCTGCGCCACCAACACGGCGGTGCCGATCTTCGACGTCTGGTACAGCTTCACCGCGCCCTGCACGGCGAGCTACAGCTTCAACACCTGCGGCAGCTACGACACGCTGCTGTCGGTGCACACGGCTTGCCCGACGACGACGAACGCGTTCCAGCTGACGCCCACCGGCAGCTCCTGCAACGACAACGGCGGCCTGGGCTGCTCGCCTGGCTCCCAGGTGACCGTCAGCCTGGTCCAAGGCACCACCTACCTGGTGCGCATCGCAGGTGCCGTGGGCGCGGCCGCCGGCGGCAACTTCACCCTCTCCTGGACCGTTCCGGACCAGGACGGTGATGGGGCCCCGGACTGCCTCGATGGCTGCCCGCTCGACCCGAACAAGGTCGGACCGGGGGCTTGCGGTTGCGGCGTGGCCGACACCGACAGCGACGGCGACGGCACCGCGGACTGCAACGACCTGTGCCCGAACGACCCGAACAAGGTCGCTCCTGGGGTCTGCGGTTGCGGCGTGGCCGACACCGACAGCGACGGCGATGGCACCCCGGACTGCAACGACCTGTGCCCGAACGATCCCAACAAGATCGCCCCGGGCGCCTGCGGCTGCGGTGTCGCTGACACCGACAGCGATGGCGACGGCACGCCCGATTGCCTGGACGCTTGCCCCGCCGATCCGGCCAAGGTCAACCCGGGCGTTTGCGGATGCGGTGTGCCTGACACCGACAGCGACGGCGACGGCACTCCGGACTGCAACGACCAGTGCCCGAACGACCCGGCCAAGATCGCTCCGGGGGTCTGCGGTTGCGGTGTGGCCGACACCGACAGCGACGGGGACGGCACCCCGGACTGCAATGACCTGTGCCCGAACGACCCGGCCAAGGTCGCTCCTGGCGCCTGCGGCTGCGGTGTCGCTGACACCGACGGCGACGGCGACGGCACGCCCGATTGCCTGGACGCCTGCCCCACCGACCCGGCCAAGGTCAACCCAGGGGTCTGCGGTTGCGGCGTAGCCGACACCGACAGCGATGGCGACGGCACTCCGGACTGCAACGACCAGTGCCCGACCGACCCGAACAAGGTCGCCCCGGGGGTCTGCGGTTGCGGTGTGGCCGACACCGACAGCGACGGCGACGGCACTCCGGACTGCAACGACCTGTGCCCGAACGACCCGGCCAAGGTCGCTCCGGGGGTCTGCGGTTGCGGCGTGGCCGACACCGACAGCGACGGCGACGGCACGCCGGACTGCAACGACCTGTGCCCGAACGACCCGGCCAAGGTCGCTCCGGGGGTCTGCGGTTGCGGCGTAGCCGACACCGACAGCGACGGCGACGGCACCGCGGACTGCAACGACCTGTGCCCGACCGAACCGAACAACGTCGCCCCGGGAGCGTGTG
>JBIKLM010000504.1:0-3091 GCA_044359835.1 Planctomycetota bacterium | reverse complement strand
CGGCAGGGGTGGGGCTGGCAGGCCGGGGTGGGGGAACCGGGGCGGGGTCGGGGGCGTCCGGGGGGGGTGGATAGGCTGGGAGCCATGTCGCCCCTCGAGCCGCGCTCAGGCCCGGAGGAACCGCCGCCGGCGGGGACGCTGGAGCTGTTGCGGGAGGCCCAGGCGGGCAGTTCCAGCGCTCTGGCCGCCTTGCTGGAGCGCCACCAGGCGCGCATCCGGACGTTGGTGCGCCAGCGCCTCGGGCAGGAGCTGCGGCGCGAGCTGGATTCGGGCGATCTGGTGCAGGAGGCGCTGGTGGAGGTGGTCGAGGCCTTTCCGCGCTTCGAGCTGCGCGACGAGCGCTCGTTCCTGCGCTGGCTGGCGGCGCTGGTCGAGAATCGGGTGCGCGAGCTGGCGCGCTTCCATGGGCGCGAGAAGCGCGATCTGCGCCGGCGGGTGGCCCTGCCCAGCGAGGACGGCAGCGTGTTCGGGCCCGCCGATCCCGGGCCGAGCCCCTCCCAGGAAGCGCGCGGCGCCGAGGCCGCCGAGCGCCTGGCGGCGGCCCTGGCCGAGCTGCCGCCCCACTGGCGGCAGGTGCTCGAGCTGCGCCGGGCCGGGCTCGAGTTCGAGGCCCTGGCGGAGCGCCTCGAGCTCAAGAGCGCCGGGGCGGCCCGCATGCTGCACGCCCGCGCGCGCGTCGCGCTGCTGTCGCGTCTGCCGGCCGCGCTGCGCGAGCTGACCGAGCAGCCTCCGTCCGGGGATCCGCCCGGACCCACAGCCCGGTGAGCGGCCAGCCCCGAGAGCGCGCCGAGGAGTTCCTGGCGGCCTATCTGGCCGACAGCGAAGCGGGGAATGCGGAGGACCCCGAGCGATTTTTCGAGCGCGCGAAGCGCGAGCTCGACCCGGAGTCCCAGGCCCATTTGGCCCAGCTGTTCGAGCTCTATCGGGGCTATGAGCCCCTGCTCGACGCCTGGCTCGCGCCCGCGCCAGAGGCTCCGCTGCTCGACTTCGAGGGCCAGGGCTACAGCCTGGGCGAGCCCCTGGGGCAGGGCGGCATGGGCGAGGTCTTCGCGGCCCTGGACCCGCGCCTCGAGCGCCGCCTGGCGCTCAAGCGCCTGCGCCTGCCGCCGGGGGCGGATCCGACTTTGGAGCGGCGCCGGCTGGCGCGCTTCATCGAAGAGGCGCGCATCGCCGGGCGCCTCGAACACCCGGGGATCGTGCCGATCCACGCGCTGGGCCGCGATCCGGAGGGCCGGCCGTTTTTCACCATGCGCCTGGTCGAGGGCCAGAACCTGGCGGAGCTGCTCGAGCAGCGCCGGCAGCGGCCGGCGGGCGAATGGAGCTTGCCGCGACTGGTGGGGGTGCTGCTGCGCGTGGCCGAGACGCTGGCCTTCGCGCACCACGCCGGGGTGATCCATCGCGATCTCAAGCCCGCCAACGTGATGGTCGGGCGCTTCGGGGAGACCTACGTGGTCGATTGGGGCCTGGCCCGGCGGCTGTCGTCGGACGCGGGCCGCGCCGAGCGCGTGTTCGGGCCCGATTCCGCCGAGGGCTCGGCCCTCGACACCCAGGCCGGCGACGTGGTCGGCACGCCGGCCTACATGGCCCCCGAGCAGGCCCTCGGGGATCCGGAGGCGGTCGGCGCGGCGGCGGATGTGTACGCCCTGGGCGCGCTGCTCTACGAGCTGCTGGGCGGCCGGCCGCCGTACCCCGGCAACGCGAGGGAAGCCCTGGCGGCCCTGCGGGCGGGCCCGCCGCCCGCGCTGTCGCGGCTCGCGCCCGAGGCGCCGGGCGAGCTGGTGGCGATCGCCGAGCGCGCCTTGGCGCGGGAGCCCGCGATGCGTTACCCCTCGATGGAAGCCCTGCGCGACGACCTGCGCGCGCACCTCGAGGGCCGCGTGGTGCGCGCCTACGAGAGCGGCGGCCTGGCCGAGCTCAAGAAATGGACCCTGCGCAACCGGCGGCTCAGCGCGGCCCTGGCGTTGTGCCTGCTGGCGGCCGGGCTGGCGGTGCTGGCGCTGGTCAACCGGCGCGCGGAGCGCTTGATCGGCGAGCGCTTCCAGGACCTCGAGCGTCTCGCCGACCTCGAGCGCGAAGCCGAGGCGCTTTGGCCGGCCCTGCCGGAGCGCCGGCCGGCGCTGCTCGATTGGCTGGGCCGCGCCGAGGCCCTGGTGGAGCGGCGCCGCGGACTCCTGGGGCGGCCGCCTGTGGAGCCGCCGGCCGGCGCCAGCGACGGCGCCGCCTGGCGCAGCGCCAAGCTGGCCGAATTGGCGCGCTCCGTGGCCGGCTTCGCCGCGCCCCAGCGCGGGCCCCTGGCGCGGGTCGCCGCGCGCCTCGCCAGCGCCCAAGCGATCGAAGCCCGCTTCGGGGCCGAGCGGGCCCGCCAGCGCCTGGCGGCCCTCGCTGCGGAGGCGCTGGCGCCCCCGGGCCTCTCCAGCGGCGCGCTCTGGCCGCTGGCGCTGGCCGCGACCCCCGGCGCCCCGCCTTCGATCGCCTTCCTGCACCTGCCCTCCACGGCCCTCGAGCTGCTCGAAGCCGGCCCCGCGGCGCTCGAAGGCGCCGCCTTGGCCCCGCCGGGCCAGGACCCGCGCCTGGGCGTGCTGCTCCTGCCGCTCGAGGCTCCCGGGCTCGCGCCCTGCCTGTTGGCCCAGTGCGAGCTGACCGTGGCGCAGTGGGAGCGGCTCGGCGGACCGCTGGCCACGGCCGCCGATCCCCTGGCGCCCGCGCGGCCGCTCAGCTGGAACGCGGCCGCCGCCCTGCTTGCGGCCGGCGCGCTGCGTTTCCCGCTGCACGCCGAATGCTTGGCGGCCGCCGAGGCGGGCCTCTCGACCCCCTTCTGGTGGGGCGCTGACCCTGCCCGCCTGCCGGAGTTCGAAGTGGTGGCCCAAACGGCGCCCGACCGCGTGGGCAGCCGCGGCATCAACCCCCTGGGCTTCGTCGATCTGCTCGGCAACCTCGAGGAGTGGTGCCAGGAGCCGTCGATCGACGCCTCCGGCCAGGTGGATCCGTCGCGCCGCGCGGTGTTCGGATTGCCTTTTTATCTGCCGCTCGAGGCCGCGGAGATGATCTGGGAAGCGCGTCGGCTTCCGTACTTCTACGCGATCACCGACCC
>JBIKLM010000503.1:0-3099 GCA_044359835.1 Planctomycetota bacterium | reverse complement strand
GCGCTCGGGCTGGCGGAGGAATTGGCTCGCCTGTGGGCTCCCGCGGGCGCCGCGGCGCCTGCCTCCGCCGCCACCCCGGCGGCGGCCGAGCGCAGCGGGGCGGGCCCGGAACCTGCGGCCCCCGGGCGCTTCGGCATGCTCGGCACCAGCGCGCCCATGCAGAAGGTCTACGCCCTGCTCGAGCGCTTGACCCAAGCCGATGTGCCGGTGCTGATCCACGGCGAGACCGGCACGGGCAAGGAGCTGGTGGCGCGCGCGCTGCACGAGCACGGGCGCCGCCGGGGCAAGCGTTTCGTGGCGGTCAACTGCGCCGCTGTGCCCGCCAACCTCCTGGAGAGCGAGCTGTTCGGCCACCAGCGGGGCGCCTTCACCGGCGCGATCGCCGACCGGCCCGGCCAGTTCGTGGTCGCCGACGGGGGCACGCTGTTCCTCGACGAGATCGGCGACATGCCGCTCGAGATGCAATCCAAATTGCTGCGCGTGCTGCAGGAGGGCGAGGTGCGTGCGGTGGGCAGCAACCGCGTGCAGAAAGTCGACGTGCGGATGGTCGCGGCCAGCCACAAGGATCTGACCAACCTGGTGCGCGAGGGCCGCTTCCGCCAGGACCTCTTCTATCGCCTCAACGTGGTGGCCATCGAGCTGCCGCCCCTGCGCGACCGCGGACCGGACCTGCCCCTGCTGGTGCGGGCTTTCCTGGAGCGCTTGGCTCGGCAGCAGGGTCGTCCGACCCCCGAGCTCAGCGAGCGGGCTCTGGCTGCGTTGGTGGCCCATCGCTGGCCCGGCAACGTGCGCGAGCTCGAGAACGAGCTCAGCCGCGCCCTGGCTCTGGGCGGAGCGCGGCTCGATCTCGAAGACCTCTCGCCGACCCTGCGCGGACAGCGCGGCTGAGCTCGGCGGCCCGGGGCGTTCGCGGGCCGAGGAGCGGGCCCAGGCGCGGGTCAAACGGCCGGCGGGGCCGCTCCAGGGACCCGCTGCGCCCGATCGACCGCGCGGCGGGAGGCTCGCCGGGCGGCCCGGGGGACCGGCCGCTCGGGCGCCGGCGCTCGGCATCGCTGGATCGCCGCCCGGACGCCCAGGAACCCGCTCGGCCCGAGCTCGATGGCCGGGCGTGGCCCCTGTTCGGTCCTCCTCGATGGGGTCCCCGGTCCTCCGGCCTGGCTGCCGCAGCCGGCCCTCGCGCCCCTCGCGCCGCGGGCCTCCACCCGCCGGCCGCGGCGCTAGACTCCTCGCCCCTCCCGACCCCCATCCGCCCATGCCCCGACTGATCGTGGACGACTCCGGCGCCAAGCGCGCCTTCCGGCTCGGCACTGGACGCCTGACCATCGGCTCCGATCCGGGCGCCAAACTGCGCCTGTCCGCCAGCGGCGTCAGCGCCCAGCACGCGGTCCTGCGCGTGGACGCGAGCGGGGTCTTCCTCGAGGCGCAGAGCGAGGTCGAGTTCGCGGGCCAGCGCCGCACGGGCACCCTCGAGCTGCCCCTCGGCGCCACGGTGGCCATCGGCGCCGCCAAGCTGACCGTGGCCGCCGACCAGGAGGAGGCGCCGCCGGTCCCGGCCCGCGCCGTGCCGGCCAAACCGGCCGCCGCGCGCGCCACTGCCGAGCCGCGCCCCGCGCCGTCCGTCCCCGCGGCCCGTCCGGCGGCGGCCAAGCCGGCCGGCCCTGCGGCGTCGGCGGCCAAGCCGGCCTCCGCCGGGCGCGGCGGCCGCGGCCGCGCCGCGGCGGAGCCCGAGGAAGATTCCCCGCGCAGCGGTGCGCGCCGCCGCGGCCGTTCCGTCGGCGCCCAACAGGGCGGCTGGCCGGGTTGGGTCGTGCCGGCGGGTGTGCTGCTCGTGGGCGGCATCATCGCGGGCATTTTCCTGATGAAGGGCAAGAACCCGGCCTACGCCGGCGCCAAGCTCCAGTCGGCCGAGGACCTGATCGCCGAGGCGAACATGGACACGGCCCGCGAGATCCTGGCCGAATTCGATCGCAACACCCTGGAGCCCGAGCTGCAGAAGAAATTCGACGAACTGAAGCGCATCCTCGACTCGGCCCTGACCGAGGGCACCGCCACCAAGCGCAACCGCGGCATCCGCTCCGCCCAGGAAGACCTGCTCAACTACGCCGATCGCCACATCAAGCCGGATGCGCCCCAGAAGGAGCGGGTGCGCCTGTTCCTCGAGCGCTTGGCCGAATTCCGCCAGCAGTATCCGGAGCAGCGCACGGCGATCTGGCTGGAGAACGGCGAGGCCAAGTCGATCCTCGACCAGCTGAACGCCCTGGAGGTCAAGTTCGCGGGCGTCGCCAGCATGACCGAGGCCCTCGGTCCGGCGGACGTCGATTGGGCGCGCACTTACTTCGCCTCGGGCGGCAAGGACGGCAAGGGCGTGCGCGAGTACCAGCCCGTGTTCGATCGCCTGGCCAAGGCCGAGAGCACCGGCGGAGTGACCGCCGAGCAGGCCGCCAGCCTGCGCAGCGAGTTGAACACCGAGCGCCGGCTGTACATCGAGAAGCGCATGGAGGAAGCCGGCAAGGACTACGAGCGCTTCAAGCAGTCCAACGACCTGGAGGCGCTGCGCAGCGCCGCCAACAAGCTGATCTACCTGATCCTCAAGAACCCCGATCCGGCGGTCTGGGACACGGTCTCCGGCGTGCTGCTCAAGTTCCCCAACCTGGCCCAGGAGGTCCTGCCGAGCTGGCGCGACAACCGCCCGGCCGAGTGGGCGACCCTGCTGCGCATCCCGGGCATCGCCTCCCTGGTGCCGCAGATGCCGCCCGATCCCAAGGCCGCCAAGGCCGAGGCCAAGTGAGTCCCGCGGGGCCGGGCTGACAGTCTGAGGAACAATCGACTCGGGCTGCGCCCGAGCAGACAGACCAGCCTGTCAGCATGCCTTTGGGCCGCCATCCGGCGGCCGCAGAGGCTGGAATCGTCGCTGCGCGCCGATTTTTTTCCAGCCGCTGACAGGCTGAGGAACAATCGACTCGGGCGGTGCCCGAGCAGACAGACCAGCCTGTCAGCATGTCGTTGGGCCGCCATCCGGCGGCCGCAGAGGCTGGGATCGTCGCGGCGCGCCGGTTTTTTCCCAGCCTCTGACAGGCTGAGAAACAATCGACTCGGGCG
>JBIKLM010000100.1:0-11204 GCA_044359835.1 Planctomycetota bacterium | reverse complement strand
CCGATGAACCGCCTTCGCTTGCCCGCCCTCCCGACCTGCCTGACCCTGGCCCTCAGCCTCGGCGCCCTGCCCGCCGCCGCCCAGCAGGCCCCCGGCGGGGCCCCGGAGCGCCTGGGGGTCAATCTGACCGACGTCCTGGACTACAGCACCGAGTGGGTCTTCGTGGACGTGTTCAAGCACGCCCGCCCCTGGGTGCCCCAGACCACGGCCTGGGACTCCCCCTGGGACACCGGCCAGCCGCTGGCCACCACCCCCGCGGGCTGGCCCCTGCTGGCCCCCGGCCAGGCGGCGGCGACCCTGATGCTGTTCGACATCGACGGCAAGTACCCGGCCGGCGTCTACACCTGCCTGTACGAGGGCACCGGCGACCTGGTTTTCGGCGGCAACGCCAGCGTGCTGACCAAGCAACCCGGCAAGATCGAGCTCAACGTCACCCAGGGCAACGGCGGCATCTTCCTCAAGCTGATCGCCAGCGACACGGCCGATCCGGTGCGCAACATCCGGGTGATCATGCCGGGTTTCCTGGACAGCTACCAAAGCGAGCCCTTCCACCCGCTGTTCGTCGAGCGCCTCAAGCCCTACGGCCTGCTGCGCTTCATGCGCTGGCTGCGCATCAACGACTCGACCCTCTCGACCTGGGCCCAGCGCCCGACCCCGAACACCTTCTCGCAGGCCACGGACAAGGGCGTGGCCCTGGAGTACGTGGTGGCCCTGGCCAACCAGACCCAGAAGCACGCCTGGGTGAACGTGCCGCACCTGGCCACCGACGACTTCGTGGCGCGCATGGCGCTCTTGCTGCGCGACAACCTGGACCCCGACCTGGACATCTACCTGGAGTTCTCCAACGAGGTCTGGAACGCGATCTACAGCCAGGGCGTGCACGCCCAGCTCGAGGGCCTGATCGCGGGTTTCTCGAACGACCCCTGGATCGCCCAGAACAACTGGGGCAGCAAGCGCGCGGTCGAGATCTTCGAGATCTTCGACCAGGTCTTCGGCGCCCAGAAGACGCGCCTGGTCAAGGTGCTCGGCGGCATGGCGGCCTTCACCGGGCCGTCGATCTGGACGCTCGACTTCCAGAACGCCTACCAGAAGGCCGACGCCCTGGCGATCGCGCCCTATTTCGGCGGCGAACTGGGCTCCCCCAGCCAAGCGGCGCAGACCCTGACCAAGACCGTGGCGCAGATCCTCGACACCTGCGAGCAGGACGTCAACACCACGGTCAGCGGCTGGATCACCCAGAACAAGGTCGTGGCCGACGCGCGCGGCCTGCGCCTGATCGCCTCCGAAGGCGGCCAGCGCATGGTGGCCGAGGGGCCCTTCACGGGCAACCAGATCCTGAACCAGAAGTTCACCGCGGCCAATCGCGATGCGCGCATGGGCGACATCTACAGCGCCTACCTGGATCGCTGGGCGGCCCTCTCGGGCGCAGACCTGATGACCGCCTACGTCTCCTGCCGCGAATACAACCAGTGGGGTTACTACGGCATCCTGGAGCACCAGGACATCGCGTTGTCCCAAGCGCCGAAGTACCAGGCGCTCTCGAAGTGGTCCCAAGCCGCGACCGGGGTGTCGCACTTCGGCAAGGGCTGCGGCAGCCTGGACATCGCCCCGCTGGGCCAGGCCAAGCTCGGCAACGCCGCCTTCGGCCTGCAGCTCTCCGGCGCCCTGCCGAACACGCCGGTGTTCGCCATCCTGGGGTTCAGCGACAGCGCCTGGACCTTCTTGACCCTGCCGCTCGACCTGAGCGTGCTGTTCGCCCCGACCTGCAGCCTCTACGCCGCGGTCGACACGCTGTATGCGGGCGTCAGCGACGGCGGCGGCCGGGCGACCCAGGCCTTGCCGATCCCCGCCAACCCGAACCTGGCCGGTCTCGACGCCTTCACCCAATGGGCCGCCGTCAACCCGGCCCAGAACGTGCTGGGCATCGAGTTCAGCCAGGGCATGCGCCTCGACCTGCTGCCCTGAGGGCCGGCGGGGCGGCCGCGCCCCAGCCCGCTTCGACGGTTCGCCGCAGTCCGCGGCGTTCGCCGGGCGCCACCCCAGCCGGGGCGGCGCCCGGCGCGCTTTTTCGGGCGCGGCCGAAGCCCGCCGCGCCCAGGAGCCGCGGTGCGCGCAGCCGGGCGGTCACCCGTCCAGCAGAACCAGGGTCCGAGCGCCCGCCGAGAGGTCCCCCGGAGCCAGCCCCCTCAGCCGCCCAGCGGCCGGGCGGAGCCCGTGCTCGGCGCGCAACTCCCAGGCCCTAGTCGGCCCGACTTGACCAAATTTGGGCCAGGACAGAGCCCCACCCGGCCCAGGTAAGGGTTTCGTGTAGGATTCTGCCCAGGGCGTGAAACTTCTTCCTAGGCGGGGTTCTAGGGGGGATTCCGGGACCCCTCCCGGGCCGTCCAACGGAGGTCTGAGCCGATTTGTCCGGATTTCTGCCCGGACAGCATTGGATCGGACCCCGGGGAGCGGCAAGCTGCCCCCCTCCCAGCCCAGCGCAGCATCGGCCCGCTTCCTGACCCACGCCGTCCCCGCCGGGGGAATGGCCGTTCGCACGCTGCTCCGAGCCGCCCGGATCGCTGCTTCTCTCCCGATCCTCCGTTTCCCCTCCCCGCTGCCCAGCGGGCGATTGCGCGCCCCATGCTCATCCACAAGCTCCGCCCACTGCTCCGCGCGCTGGCCTGGCTCTTGACCGCAGCTGCCTTCCTGGGGGCGGCCCGCCCCGGCAACGCCCAGGGAAGCGCCAACCCCAAGGCCGATGCGGGCCCCCTGGGGATCAACCTGGACGAGCTCAAGGACTGGAACCCCACCTTGGTCTTCGTCGATGCGATCAAGAACGCGCGCCCCTGGATCCCGCAGCTGCCCTGGACGAATTCGCCCTGGAACACCGGAGCGCCGCTCAACGTGGACGCCAACGGCTGGCCGATCCTGGGCTTCGGCCAGGCCGCGGGCACGCTGATGTTCAAGGAGATCGACGGCCACTATCCGGCCGGCGAGTACGACGTCTTCTACGACGGCGTCGGCACGATCCTCTACGGCAACGACGCGAGCCTGATCCAGCGCCTGCCCGGGCACGATCGCATCTGGGTCAGCCCCTCGGACAACGGCATCCACCTCAAGATCACCGAGGGCCAGGCCGGCAACCACGTGCGCAACATCCGCGTGATCCTGCCGGGCTTCGAGCAGAGCTATCAGACGACCCTGTTCCACCCCCTGTTCCTGCAGCGCTTGGAGCGCTTCGGCGTGCTGCGCTTCATGCAGTGGCAGAACACCAACTTCACGCCCCTGCAGAACTGGTGGCAGCGGCCGACGCCCAGCACCTGGACCCAGAGCGGTGAGACCGGCGTGTGCGTCGAATACATGTGCGATCTGGCCAACCAGACCGACAAGGCGCCCTGGTTCTGCCTGCCGCACACGGCCACGGACAACTTCATCCGCGAATTCGCGCGCCTGTGCTACCAGCGCCTCGAGCCCGGCCTGCCGATCTTCATCGAGTATTCGAACGAGGTCTGGAATTCGACCTTCCCGGCCTTCGAGCACGCCCGCACCCAGGGCACGGCCCTGGGGCTCGATCCCAATCCGTACAACGCGGCGATGAAGTGGTACTCGGAGCGCTCGGTGCAGATCTTCGAGCTCTTCCGGCAGGAATGGCAGACCCTGGGGGGCGCTCCGGCCCTCGATCGGATCGTGCGCGTGCTGGCCTCCCAGAGCGCCAACCCGGCCCTGGGCGTGATCGTCATGGATTGGAAGCAGGCCTCCACCAAGGCCGATGCCTACGCCATCGCCCCGTATTTCGGGCACTCCTTCGGCGAGCCCCAGAACGTGTGGGCCACGATCTCGAAGAGCAACGCCCAGATCATCGAGGAGTGCCGCCAGGAGGTGCTGGGACAGGTCCTGCCGGCCATGCAGCAGAACGCCCAGAACACGATCTCCCGCGGCCTGACCCTGATCGCCTACGAGGGCGGCCAGCATCTGGTCGGCACCTACGGCGCCCAGAGCAACACCCAGCTGGTGCAGAAGCTGGTGGAGGTCAACCGCGACCCGGGCATGTACGCGCTCTACCGCACCTACCTCGAAGCCTGGAAGGGCGCCGGCGGCAAAACCATGGTGCCCTACACCCTGTGCGGCAGCTACACCTCCTGGGGCAGCTGGGGCCACCTCGAGTGGACGGACCAGCCCCTGACCTCGGCGCACAAGTTCCGCGCGCTGATGGACTGGGACATGATGCAGCAGGGCGGCGCCGGCCCGATCGTCAATCCCGCGGTCTCGACCTACGGCCAGGGCTGCTACGGCCTCAGCATCGGCTCGAGCGGCACGCCCAAGGTCGGTGGCAGCTTCCAGGTGACCCTCAGCGGCGGCCCCTGGTGGCAGCAGCTGTATCTCTTCGCCTCGACCACCAAGCAGGACTTCTTCGGGCTGCCGCTGCCGCTCGACCTGACCGGCTTCGGCTCCCCCGGCTGCACCCTGGAAGTGGGCGGCGGCTGGCTGTTGCCCAGCATGGCCTCCGCCGTGGGCGCCGGCAGCCAGACCATCGGAATCCCCGCCAACCCGGGCCTGGCGGGCCTCAAGCTCTACTTCCAGTGGGCCGGGGTGATGACCTGGGTCGGCCCCCTGGGGCTCGGGCTCTCGAACGCCCTGGAAGTGACCGTCGGCAGCTGACGGGCAGCCCAGTCGGCGAGCGGCGGCGCTCGAAGCAACCGATCGAAGGCGACTCGGGCTGAGCCCGGGCCGCAGCAGCCGGCCGGGCGGCGCCTTCGTCACAGCCGCCATGGGCCGCGGGGGCCTCGGGCGCGGACCGAAAGTTTGGGCAGCGTTCGCGCCCGGCTCCGGCCCGGCAGCCCAAGCAGCCGGTCCGCATGCCCTCGATCCGCCTCCGGGTGCCACCCGGGGCCGGGATCGGCGCGCTCGGCCCGCACGGGACTGCGGCGGAAACGCGGCCTGGGTGCGGGCGCGGGGGGCCGCAGCGGGGGCGGCCGGGGGCCTGCGGGCCGGCGCTTTGGAAGAAACTTCCGGCAGTCCTTGCCGAGCGAATCGAGTCGATTCAAGCCGGGCCCCTCGCGCGCCCGAATGCAGTGCCGTGGTCCCTCCCCACGGGGACCGGGGAACGGAGTCTTGAAGGAAGGAATCTCGATGATCGCGCGAAGCATGGGGGCCCTGACGGCGGCGCTGGCCCTGACCCTGACCGCTCCTTGGCTGCTCGAAAAGAGCGGGCTGCGACGGGCCGAGGCCCACGCCGCCGGACTGCCCCAGCAGCAGGCAGAGATCGGCATCAACCTGGACATGGTCGCCGACTGGGCGCCGGCCTGGGTGTTTGTGGACGTGTTCAAGCACGCGCGGCCCTGGATCGCCCAGCTGCCGAACAGCATGTCCGTCTGGGACACCGGCGTGCCGATCACAACCGACCGGCACGGCTGGCCGCTGCTCAAGCCCGGGCAGGCCGCCGCGACGCTGATGCTGCGCGAGATCGGCGGCCATTACCCGGGCGGCGTGTATCGCTGCTTCTTCGACGGCAAGGGCCAGCTCGAATTCGGCATGGACGCCAAGCTGCTCGAGACGTCGCCGGGCCAGGCCAGCCTGCTGGTCACGCCCAGCCCCGCGGGCATCTTCTTCAAGATCAATCAGAGCGACCCCGCGGATCCGATCCGCAACGTGCGCCTGGTCATGCCCGGTTTCGAGCAGAGCTACGAGCAGCAGCCATTCCACCCGCTGTTCCTCGAACGCCTGCGGTCCTTCCAGACCCTGCGCTTCATGAACTGGGGCCGCATCAACGAAACGCCGGTTTCCAGCTGGAAGCAGCGTCCGACCCCGCGCACCTACACCCAGGCCACCACCCGCGGCGTGGCCTTCGAGCACATGACCCAGCTGGTCAACGAGCTCGATGCCAACGCCTGGATCAACATCCCGCACCTGGCCGACGACGAGTTCGTGCGCAACACCGCGCGCCTGTGGGCCACGCAGATGGAGCCCGGCCGCAAGCTCTACGTCGAATACAGCAACGAGGTCTGGAACAGCATCTTCCCCCAGGCCCTGTGGGCTGAATCCCAGGGCATCGCCCAGGGCCTGGCCGGGGACTCCTTCCAGGCGCGGCTGCACTTCTACTCGAAGCGCTCGACGGAGGTCTTCCAGATCTTCAAGCAAACCTTCGACGTCCTCGGCGGCGCGAAACCGGAGCTGGTCTGCGTGCTCGGGGCCCAGTACGGCAATCCCTGGACCAGCCAGGTGCTGCTCGACTTCGGGGCCGCCGCGGAGTTCACCGACGCCCTCGCGATCGCGCCCTACTTCGGCATCGACCTGGGCTCGCCGGCGAACCTGTGGACCGTGCTGGCGATGAGCACGGACCAGATCCTGGATGCCTGCCGCGCGGAGATCGAAGGCCCGCTGGCCGAACGCATCAGCCAGCACGCCGCGATCGCCGCTGCGCAGGGCGTCGAACTGATCTCCTACGAAGGCGGCCAGCACCTGGTGGGCTTCTCGGGCATGGAGTTCGTGCCGGCCCTGACGCAGAAGTTCGTCGACGCCAACCGCCATCCGGCCATGTACGACCTGTACACCGAACTGGTCGAAACCTGGCGCCAGCGCGGAGGCCAGGACTTCGTGGCCTATTCCTTCTGCCGCACCTTCGGCACCTACGGCTCCTGGGGCTCCCTGGAACGCCAGGACCAGCCTTCCTCCCAGGCGCCCAAGTACCGCGCTCTGCTCGACCTGGCCCAGGCCTTCGCCCTGGATTGATCGCCTGAGCAGAAGCGGGGAGCGGGGCATCGTCTGGGCAAGCGGGCCCAGCGAGTAGCCGGCAAGCCCGCGCAGGCAAGTCCGAATCTTCCCCACGGCCCTGGCGGTCCAGCGCCGGGGGCGCGCGCCGGCGCAGCGAGCAGACCTGCGAGAGTGCCTCGATTCGCTTGCAGACGTCGGAACGGCCACGAATCGCCGGTTCAGGCGCTCCCGGTAACCCTCGGAGAAAAAAACGAATCGACTCGGGCTGCGCCCGGGTCGATTCGTTTTTTTCAATTCATCACGGCGCCGGGCGGGCCAGGGGCCAGGCCCGATAGCCGTCGAGCACGTAGTTGCTGGCGTCGAAGCGCGAGGCGCGCCCGTTCCAGCGCAGCACGCCCTGGTGCAGGCGCGGCCCCCCGGCGCGCAGGTCGTCCAGGTAGCGCTCGAGGGCGAAATGGATCACCGGGAAGGCCAGCTGGTCGAAGGGCAGCTCGCCCTGCTCGAACCAGCGCACCTCGAGGCTCTCGGGCCCCGCGGCGACCTCGGGCCGCAGCAGCCGGGCGCGGAACAGGGCGTAGATCTGCCCGATGTGCAGCAGGTCGAAGACCGCGTGGGGCGCGAGCACCTCGACCTCGGCGCAGGCTTCCTCGCGGGTCTCGCGCGCGGCCCCTTCGGGCAGCGATTCTTCGAGCTCCAAGAACCCCGCCGGCAGGGTCCAGCGCCCGCGGGCCGGCTCGATCGCGCGCCGGCACAAGAGCAGCCGGCCCTCGTGCTCGACCAAGCAGCCCACCACCGTCTTGGGGTTTTGGTAGTGCACGGCTCCGCAGCCCGGACAGCAGGCGCGCGCGCGGTCCTCCCCGGGCGGGACCGCGGAGACCAACGGCTGGCCGCAGGAGGAGCAGAACTTCATCGGACGCGGGCGATCGGGGGGTGGCGCGGTTGCGGGGCCGGGGCCCGCGGGCCGGCGAAGCCGCCGACCCAAGCCCTGATTCCTAGCCCGGCGGAGCGATGAATTCTCGCCCGGCGGGGCTCAGACTAGGCCCGTGACCTCGCCCTTCGACCCGCCGCGCTCCACGCCGCCTGGCCTGCTGATCGCCGGCTGCGGGGAATTGGGCCTAGAGCTGGCCAGTCAGGCCAGCGCGGCCGGCTGGCGGGTGCTCGGGCTGAGGCGCCGCCCGCCTCCGGGCCCCGCCCCGTTGACCTGGATCGCCGGCGACGTGGCCGCGCTCGACCCCCGGCGCCTGCCCTTCGCCCCCGACGCGGTGGTTTATGCCGTCAGCGCCGGGGGCCGGGAGCTGGAGCGCTATCGGGAGGCCTACCTGGCGGGTCCCCTGCGGCTCTGGACGGCCCTCGAACAGGGCGGCGCCCCGGCGCCACGCTGGCTGCTGGTTTCCTCCACGGCGGTCTGGGGCCGGACGGACGGCGGCTGGGTGGACGAAGCGACCCCGGCGGATCCCGCCGACCCCTTCGCGGAGCTCCTGCTGGCGGGCGAGACCGCCCTGGCGGAGCGGGCCCAGGCCAGCGGCGCGCGCTTGTCCGTGTGCCGGGCGGGCGGGCTGTACGGGCCCGGCCGGCAGAGCGCCATCGAGGCGGCGCGCCGCGGCCGGCCCTTGGGCCCCGGGGCCGACGGGCGCTTCACCAACCGCATCCGCATCGAGGACGCGGCGGCCGCCCTGCGGTTCGTGCTGGAGCGGCCGGAGCCGGCGCCCTGTTACGCGCTGGTCGACCGCGAGCCCGCCAGCGAGCTCGAGTTCTATCGCTTCCTGGCCCAGGGCCTCGGCCTGGCGGAGCCGCGCCTGCTGCCGGTCGGCTCGCCCAGCGAGCCCGATCTGCCCGGCCGTTCCGGCAACAAGCGCGTGCGTCCGAGCCGCTTGATCGAAGCGGGCTTCCGATGGCGCTTCCCGACCTATCGCGAGGGCTACGGCGACCTGCTGCGCCGCGGGGGCCGCCCGTGAAGCCCGCCGCGGTCGAGCTGTTCGGCGTCGAAAAGGGCTACGTGGAGGCCGGCCAGCGCCATGTGCTGTTCAGCGGCCTCGACTGGCGTGTGGAGGCCGGCCAGCGCGTGGCCTTGATGGGGCAGAGCGGCTCGGGAAAATCGACGTTGCTGGCCCTGATCGGCGCGCTCGAGCGGCCGGACCGGGGCCGGATCCTGCTCGGCGGCCGGTCGATCGAAGCGGCCTCCGAGACCGAACGCGCGCAGCTGCGCCGCCGGCGCATCGGGTTCGTGTTCCAGGCCTTCAACCTGGTGCCGACCCTGACCGTGCTCGAGAACCTGCTGCTGCCGCTCGATCTCGACGGCCGCGCCGACAAGGGCGCCCGCGAGCGCGCCCGCGGGCTGCTGTCCGCGGTGGGCCTGTCGGAGCGCGAGCAGAGCTACCCCGACCGGCTCTCCGGCGGCGAGCAGCAGCGCGTGGCCGTGGCGCGCGCGCTGGTCGGCGAGCCGGAGCTGGTGTTGGCGGACGAGCCCACCGGCAACCTGGACGCGGACAGCGGCGAGCTCGTGCTGGAGCTGTTCCGTGGACTGTTGGCGGAGCGCGGCGTCACGCTGATCCTGGCCACCCACTCGGCGCGCGCAGCAGCGGCCGCGCAGCAGCGCCTGCGCCTCGAGCGCGGGCGGCTGCTGCTCGAGCCGGGGCCACCGGAGGCGCGATGAGCCGTGCCGCGGGCGTCGTGCCGCGCCTCGTGCTGCTGGCGGGGCTGCGCCATCTGTGGCGGCGCCCCTGGCTGGCGCTGCTGCCGCTTTTCGGGGTCGCCCTGGGCGTGGCGCTGGTGCTGGCGGTGGACCTGGCCAACCGCGCGGCCCTGGACGCTTTGCAGCGCTCGGTGGAAAGCCTGTCCGGGCGGGCGAGCCATCGCATCGTGGGCGGCGCCGACGAGCTGCCGGAGGCGCTTTGGGGCCGGCTGGCCCGCGAGGTCCCGGAGATCGAACTGGCGCCGCTGATCGAGCGGGACGTGATCCTGGCGGATCGCCCCGGCGAGGTGCTGCGGGCGATCGGGCTCGATCCGCTCTCCGCGGGCCGTTTCGGCGGCGCCGCGGGCGCGCTGATCGCACCGCCGGAGTCGGGCGCGAACGACCCGGAGGCCTGGACCCTGCTCCTGGCCCGCGGGGACACCTGCCTGCTGACGCGCGCCAGCGCCGAGCGCCTGGGGGTCGCCCCGGGGCAGCGCCTGGCCCTGCGGGTCGGCAGCGAGCGGGTCGAGCTCGAGCTGATCGGCTACCTCGACCCCAAGCGGCTCGGCGGCGCGGGGGACGGCCTGTTGGTGCTCGACATCGCCGCGGCCCAGGAGCGCCTGGGCGCCCTCGGGCGCCTGTCGCGGCTCGACCTGATCGCGCCCCCCGGGGACGCCGGGCAGGCGGCCCTGGCGGCCGTAGCCGAGCGCCTGCCGCCGGACGCGCGCCTCGAGCCCGTGGCCGCGCGCAGCGGGCAGCTCGCGCGCTTGACGCGCGCCTTCCGCCAGAACCTCTATGCCCTGGCGGGGCTGTCCCTGTTCGTGGGGGCGTTCTTGATCACCAACGCCGTGCGGCTGTCGGTGGTCGAGCGCCGCGCCCTGCTGCGGCGGCTGGTGCAGCTGGGCGCCACCCGCTCGCAGGTGCTGGCGGGGCTGCTCGGCGAAACCCTGTGCCTCGGCGCTCTGGGCGCGGGCCTCGGGCTGCTGCTGGGCCGCGGCCTGGCCGAGCTGCTCTACGGGCGCGTGCGGCAGACGATCGAAGACCTCTACACGCCGCTGATCGCACCGGGCGAAGCGGCCTTCGGGCCCGCGGCGGGCCTGGCCTTCGGCCTGGGTCTCGGGGCGGCCCTGCTGGCGGCCCTGCCGCCGGCCCTGGAGGGGGCCCGCGAGGCCAGCCGCGAGCAGGCGGCGCGCTCGGGCCTCGAGCAGCGCGCCGATCGCCGCGCGCGCGCGAGCCTCTGGCCGGCCCTGGCCGGCCTCGCCGCAGCGGCTTTGATCCTGGCCCTCGACACGCGCCGCCTGGAGGTCACCTACGGGGCCCTGATCCTGCTGCTGCTGTCCCTGGCGCTGCTGGTGCCGTGGGCCACGCTGCGTCTCCTGGGGCTGCTCAAGACCCCCTTCCGAGTCCTGTTCGGGCTGCCCGGGCGTCTGGCCATCGATGCGGCCCGGCGCTCCCTGTCGCGCACCGCCCTGGCGGTCGCGGCGCTGATGATCGCGCTGGCTTCGACACTCTCGGTTTCGGTGTTGATCGGCAGCTTCCGCAGCTCCCTCGAACTGTGGCTGGAAGCGACCCTGGTGGCCGACATCTACGCCGCGCCGCCGGCCCTGGCCGCCCTGCGCGGCGCGCGCGGCAATCTGGAGCCCGACCTGGCGCGGCGTCTGTCGAGCGCGCCGGGGGTGCAGGGCGCCATGTACGTGCGCCAGGTGTTCACGCCCAGCGAGCTGGGCGAGCTCGAGCTGATGGCGATCGACTTCGGCACGGGGCCGCGGCCCGCCTACTACTTCCTGGCGGGCGATCCCGAGCGCGCTTGGGCAGAGTTCGAGGCCGGGCGCGGGCTGTT
>JBIKLM010000502.1:0-3106 GCA_044359835.1 Planctomycetota bacterium | reverse complement strand
CTCGAGGGTCTCGGGGCCGGCGAAGCGCAGGTTCGCTTCCATGCCGGTCAAGCCGTCCGGCGAGAAGGACAGGCGCTCTTCGATCGCCAGGCGCACCTCGTCGTCCCAGTCGATCGAGTCCGGGGCCGAGGTCAGGAGGCCCAGCTCCTGGGCGCTCTCGGCGGAGATCAGCTGCCCGCGGTGTTCCAGCGCGCGGCCGACGCTGGCGGGTTCGCCCAGGAAGCGGGTTTCGAGCCGCGAGAGCCCGTTGGCCATGGGCAGCCGGCCGTCGCTGGCCGCGCCGATGGCCAACTCGACCTCGGAGTCCGGGTCGTTGAGCGCGTACTGGCGGTCGCAGGCCAGCAGGAACTCGAGGAACAGGCCGCAGAAGGCGCTGCCCGCCTCGGCCAGGGCATAGAAGCTCTTGGCCGTGTTCTCGAAGCGCTTGAGCACGCGCTTGGCGTAGTGCTTGACCTCCTGGGTGAACCAGTGGGGATCGTCGAACAGACGGTCCGCGCCCAGGGCCTGCTGAGCATCGCCTTCGATCCGCAGCAGCACCACGGCGACCTGGGGCAGGTTGAGCCGCAGGTGGCACAGGGCGTCGTCCAACTCGCGCAGCAGCTGGAACAGCCACCAGGCGCTGCCCTGGGCGTGGGCCTCCGCGGCGTTCTTCGGCCCGGCCTCGCTGGGCACGCGCAGGGTCAACTCGGCCGAGCGCTTGCTGCTGTTGCCGGTCAGGCGGTCCCCGAGGGTCAGGCTGACATAGCGGTATTGGCGGTCGGCCGCATCGCCTTCGTATTCGAGGCGATTCAGCAGGACGCCGCGGCGCTCGCTGGCCGGCTGGCATTCGTCCGCCAGGCGCCGGGCCCACTGCTCGACCGCTTCGCTCCACTTGGACAGCGGCGCGATGCCGTCGACCAGGTTCCACTCGACCGCGCGCTTGCCCTTGATGCCCTCGGCGATGGTCGAGAACACGTCGTTGCGGTCGCGGCGGATCTTGCGCTTGTCGGCGATGCGCGTCAGGCCGCCGGTGCCGGGCAGCACGCCCAGGAGCGGCAGCTCCGGGAAACTGACCGCGCTGTTGCGGTCATCGACCAGCAGGATCTTGTCGCAGGCCAGGGCCAGTTCGTAACCGCCGCCGGAGGCCGTGCCGTTGAGCGCCGCCAGGAAGCGCTTGTTCGAGTTCTGGCTGGCGTCTTCGATGTACAGGCGCGTTTCGTTGGTGAACTTGCAGAAGTTGACCTTGAAGCCGTGCGTGCTGCTGCCGAGCATGTGGATGTTGGCACCGGCGCAGAACACGCGCTCGAAACCGCCGGTCATCACGACCACGCGCACCTGGGGCTGCTCGAAGCGCAGGCGCTGGATCAGGTCCGCCAGCTCGATGTCGACCCCCAGGTCGTAGCTGTTGAGCTTGAGCTCGTAGCCCGGATTGAGGCCCCCGTGGATGTCGACCGCCATGGTCACCGTGGCCTGGTCGCCGGAGACGGCCATCCGCCAATGGCGGTAGGCCGACGGCTGGGTGCGGAAGTCGAGCGTGCGGGAGGGGGCAGCGGTGAGTGCCATCGCGGCGGGAGGGTTCTGGGTTGGCCGTTGGAGCGGGGCCGGGGCGGACCTGCGGGCCGGGAAAGCTCCGCGGGCCCAGGATGGGGGCGCGGGGCCAACCCTCAAAGGGGGCGTCGGGCCCGGGGGTGGGCGCGGGCCGCGGGCGGAGAGGGGCCCCGCTGGGGGGAACCGCTGCGCTGTGAGCATGGGACCCGGGGAGCCGGAAGAGGTGGAGCAATATAGTTCTCAGTCTGTAGCGAGTTGGGTACTATAGTGGCCACATGCAGGAGGCCGCCTTCCTGAGGGAGCTCGGACGCCGGATCCGCCAGGCCCGCCTGGAGCGGGGCCTGTCCCTGGCCGCCCTGGCCCTGCGGGCCGAGGTGTCCCGGCGCTACCTGACCGACCTGGAGGCCGGCCGCGCCAACCCGTCCCTGTTGCTGCTGGCGGGCCTGTCGGCGGCCCTGGCGCGGCCCCTGACCGAGTGGGTCGACATCCCGCTGCGCTCGCGCAGCGCGGAGCGCATCGCCCTGCTGGGCCTGCGCGGCGCCGGCAAGAGCACCGTGGGTCGCCGCCTGGCGCTGGTGCTCGAGGTGCCCTTCATCGAACTGGACCAGGAGGTCGAGCGCCTGGCGGGCCTATCCCTGGGGGCCCTGTTCGAGCTGCACGGGGCGGCCGGCTTCCAGCGCCTGGCCCGCGAGGCCCTCGAAAAGGTCCTGGCCTCCGCCGAGCGCCTGGTGCTGGCGGTGGGGGGCTCGGCGGTCGAGGACCCCGAGCTGTTCGAGCGCCTGCGCACGACCTGCCGCACGGTCTGCCTGCTGGCCGAGCCCGCCGAGCACTTCGAGCGCGTCCTGCGCCAGGGCGACCTGCGGCCCATGCAGGATCGGCCGCGGGCCTTCGCCGAGCTCGAGGACCTGCTCGAGCGCCGCCGCGCGCTGTACGCGCGCTGCGACCTGGTGCTCTCGACCTCCAAACGCAGCCCGGAGTCGGTGGTCGAGTCTCTGCTGGGCTGGCTGGCCCGCGAATCCGGCGGACGCTGATTCCTGCGGCTCTGCGAGCGGCCCCGATCGCTGCGGGCCTGCCCGAGCACGGCCGCCGCGAACCCGGTTCCCCTCCGGTTTTTTCCGGGGTTGCCAGGCACGCCGCGGCCAGCCCGGAAATCCCGCCGCGGCCCTCGCCGCGCTGAGGGCCTGCGCTACCTTGCCGAAGGACGAGCGTCGATCTCCCTCGCGACCCAGGATGGCCCTGGCCGCGGCCGCCCGCCCAGCCCCCCCAGACCCCCCAGACCCCCTCCAAATCCATGGGCTTCCTCAAGGAATTCAGAGACTTCGCCATGCGCGGGAACGTCGTCGACCTGGCGGTCGGCGTCATCATCGGCGCGGCGTTCGGCAAGATCACCGAGTCGCTGGTCAAGGACATCCTGATGCCGCCGCTCGGCTACATCATGGGCGGCGCGGACTTCAGCGATCGCGTGCTGGAGCTGGTTCCCGCTCAACCGCACCCCCTCACCGAGAAGATGATGGACGCGGTGGTGATCCGCTACGGCTCGATGATCAACGTCCTGATCAACTTCATCATCGTGGCCTTC
>JBIKLM010000099.1:0-11220 GCA_044359835.1 Planctomycetota bacterium | reverse complement strand
AGCCAACCGCCTGGGCGCGCTGGGCCGGCCGTTCATGGTGATCGCCAAGGAGATGCGCGAACTGGCCGAGAGCATCGCCGCTTCCAACCAGCAGATCTCGCGCTTGACCGGCGACCTGCTGCCCCTCGTCTCCCAGATCGAAACGAATCTGGAGGCCCTGGGCGGCGAAGCGCGCCGCTTCGGCGAGCGCTTCGACGAACAGAAGGAGCGCATCGGCAACGTGACCCGCCACCTGCAAGACCTGGTGGGCTCGATCCAACGGCTGGGCGATCAGCGGCTGGCCAAGATCGTCGAGCGCAGCAATTCTTCGCTGGTCGACCTGCAGATGCAGGACATCCTCTCCCAGCGCCTGCGGCGCCTGCTGTGCCTGGCCACCGGCAAGTGCGACGAACCCTCCATGGCGCTGTCCGGCAAGGCGCGGCAGGGCGGAGCCAGCGTGGGCGAGTTGCTCGCCCGTGGCGAAGCCACCCAGGGCTTCCTCTCGGACTCGCTGGAGCCCGCCGGAGGTCTGACCGCCGGCGAAATGGAGCTCTTTTGAAAGTCTGAAAACGGCGCTCTCAGGCGTTGCCCGGGCCCTCTAGACAGCCCACGCCCCTGGGCCGACATCGGGCGGCCGACGAGACCCGCTGGGGCTCGAAGGGACCCGGCTCGATCAGAGCCCGGTCCGCTCCTGGGCCGGGCCGCTCCTGGGCCGGTCCGCTCCTGGGCCGGGCCGCTCCTGGGCCGGGCCGCTCACAACCGGGCGCGTTTCTCGATCAGGTCGGCCAGGAGCCCCACGGTCAGCACCTGGACCAGGGCCACGAACAGGAGCACCGACTTGTCCCCCAGGTTCGGCGGGCTCTCGATGAACAGGTCGTAGCCCAGCGAGCACAACAGGACCAGGAGCAGGAAACCTGCCAAGGGGTAGAAGACCTTGAGCGGGTTGAAATACATCACCGTGCGGATGATCAGCGCGGTGAATCGCAGGGTGTCGCGGATCGGCTTGATCTTGGAGGAGCCGCTGCGCGCGGCGTAGTTCACGTCCACGTAGTCGACGCGATGGTCGTTGGTCAGCGCCGCCAGGGTGATGGTGGTCGTGAACGAGAAACCCTCCGGCAGGATCGCGCGGTAGCGCAGGACCAGCTCGCGGCGGAAGGCGCGCAGACCGGAGTTGAGATCGGGGATCGGCGTCTCCGCCAGGTAGGAGGCCAAGAGTCGCAGGGCCGCCTTGGCCGGCCGGCGCACCAGCGGGATGTTGACGTCCTCGCCGCGGCGCGCTCCGACGGCCATCTCCGCGCCGCGGTCGATGCAGGCCAGCAGGTCGGGGATCCGGTTCTCCGGATAGGTGCCGTCCGCATCGGTGATCACGACCACCTCGTGGCGCGCGGCGGCGAAGCCGGTCTTGAGCGCGGCCCCGTAGCCGCGATTGCTGGGGTGGCGGAGCACGCGCACCGCCGGAAAACGCGGCAGGGCCGCGGCCAGGACCTCGGCGGTGCGGTCGGTCGAGCCATCCTCGACCACCAGGATCTCCTTGGGCACGCCCACGTCGAGGGCCGAAAGGCGCTCGAGGACGCCCAGGATGCCCTGCTCTTCGTTGTAGGCGGGCACCACGATGGTGATGCCCTGCCGGCTGAGCGGTTGGTCGGCCGGGGCCGGGCTCGGGGGGGCTGCTGACATCCGGCGGAGGGCGGCGGGGGGCGGGTCGGCGGAGGGGACCGTCAGGTTACCCCCCGGGACGCGGCGTCCGCTGTCCCGATCCCCCGGGAGCGGGCCGGGTGCCGAAACGCGCCCAGACCTTCTTGGCGAGACCGGAGAGCGGGGCGCTGGCCAAACGGGCCATGGGGACCCACAGGAGCCCGGATTCGGGCGGCAGTGCGCCCCCTGGCGCCGAGCAGCGTCCGGCGAACAGGCGCGCGACGATGCGATGGCGCGTGATCGAGTGGCGCAGCTCGCCCAGGCTTTCCAGGGATTCGAGACCGGCGCTGGGCCAATCCCGCGGATAAAGCCGCGGCTGCGCGGCCGGTTCCCGGGTCGGCAGGTCGAACAGGCCCGCCAGGCGCCCGCCCTCGGGACGGCGATGGAGCAGCAGCCGTTCGCGATCGACCAACCAAAGCAACTCCAGGCCGACATCGAGCGGCGCCGGCCGCTGCGCGCGGCGCGGCAGTTCCGCCTGCCGGCCCTGCTGCCGCGCCGCGCACCAGCGCTCGAGCGGGCACAGCAGGCAGCGCGGCTGGGCCGGCACGCAAAGCAGCGCACCGAGCTCCATCAGCGCTTGGTTCCAGGCCCCGGGCCCGTCCGGCCCGTCGCCGGCCGGCGGCACGAGCTGCTCGGCCAGGGCCCACAGCTGCCGCTGGGCCGCCGCCCCGCCCAAGGGCGCCTCCAAGGCGAACAGGCGCGCCAGGACGCGCGCCACGTTGCCATCCACCAGGGCCGCGGACTCCCCGAAGGCGATCGAGAGGATCGCGCCGGCCGTGTAGCGGCCGACCCCCGGCAAGCCCAGCAGCTCGTCGAGCCGGCGCGGCAGGCGGCCGTGGTAGTGCTCGGCGATCAGCCGCGCGGCGGCGCGCAGATGACGCGCCCGCGAGTAGTAGCCCAGGCCGCTCCAGTGGGCCAGGAGCTCGGCGTCGCTGGCCTCCGCCAGGGCGCTCGGATCCGGAAAACGCGCCAGGAAGCGCTCCCAGTACGGGATCACCGTGGCCACCTGGGTCTGTTGGAGCATGGTCTCCGAGATCCAGATCGCGTAGGGGTCGCGGCTGCGTCGCCAGGGCAGGTCGCGCGCGCTGGCCGCGTACCAGGCGCACAGCGCCAGGCGCAGCTCCTGGACCAGGGCGGGCGGCGGGGCGGCCAGCTCCGGCAAGGCCTCGCGGGAGCGGCGTGCAGCGGCCATCGCGGCAGTCTACGCACGGCCGCCCGGGGCCAGCGCTTGGTATGGTGCCGGCCCCCCGCTGCCCCCCCCCGATCGCCATGAAACTCGAATTCGCCCTGGCCTCCGTCTGCGGCGCCTTCGTCTTGGGTCTCGCCGTGGGCCAGGATGGCCCCGCCGCGGGCGCCCAGGAACCCGCGCCGGCTCCGACCCCGGACGACCCCTGGTTGGTCGCCGGCCGGCCCGGCGAGGTGCATCGAACCCTGGATCCCTTGGTGGGCGAATTCGAGGTCGAGATGCGCTTCTTCGGCGGCCCGGAACCGATCGAGCAGCGCGGATCGTGGCGCTCCGAATGGACCCTCGACGGCCGCTATGTCGAAGCGCGCTACGAGGCCGAGTACATGGGCGAGGCCTTCGTCGGCAAGAGCCTGATGGGCTATTCCAACGCCGACCAGACCTACAAGTCCGTGTGGTGGGACAGCCTCTCCACGAACATCGATTATTCCGTGGGCTACGCTTCGCCCGACGGGTCGCGGCTGACCATGTTGGGCTCCGTGATGAACCCGGCGACCGGCGTGGTCGAGGATTATCAGGACGAGTTCGATCTGACCCCCGAGGGCTACAGCTTCGCGCGCACGATGCTGATCGACGGGCAGAAGACGCGCAGCATGGAAGGCGTCTTCAAGCGCCGACAGCCCAAGGCGCGCTGATAGGCTGGGTCGGTCGGGTCCGGCCGGGTTCGCGGAGTCCGCCGTCGGCCCTGCTCGCGAGCGCCCGACCTCCGCAGGCCCCCCGGCCGACCTCGTTCCAGCTCCATGGGTTCGCCCCGCTTTTCCGGCCCGTCGACGGGCCTGTGCGCCGGTTTCCTGCTGGCCACGCTGCGCGCCCCGGCGGGATTGGACGTGCTGAGCGCGTCGGCGGCCTTCGGCCTGGAGGCCGCCGCGGTGCGTTCCCTGGGCCTGCTGGCCGTGGCCGCGGGTTTGGCCCTGGGGGGCCGCGGGCGCAGCTTCGGCGGCGGCCTGGTCCTGGGCGTCGCGCTCGGGCTGGGACTGCACCACCTGCTGCTGGCACCGCTGGCGTCTCCGACCGGCCGCTCCGGGCTGCTGGGCTGGGCCGCGGCTTTGGCGCTGTTGATCGGCGCGTTGGCGCGCGGCGCCCCGCAGACGGCCGGGCCACGCCCGCCGGCGCGCGAATGGACCGGTTTCCTGCTGCTCGGGACGGGGGCCGCCCTGGCGCTCGAAGGCCTGCTGCGCCCGGTCCAGCGCCTGGGCCTGGGCCTCGAGAGCGATCGCGGCGGGGCGGCCCTGGCCCTGGCGATCGGCGCGCTGCTCGGCAGCCTGGCCTTCGGACCGTTCGTGCGCGGGGTGCGCGGGGCGGCCCTGTGCCTCGCGGCCGTTCCTGCCCTGGCCTGTGCCGGCTGGGCCTGGCTCGGCCGCTTCGACGAGCCGCGGGCGCTCGAGCTGTTCCTGAAGCGCCTCGAGGTCTCGCTGGACAGCCCCGGCAGCCTGACCTGGACCCTGGCCCTGGCCGGAGGCGCCTGCCTGCTGCCGGCTCTGGCGCTGGGAGCGGGTCTGTTCCGCATCGGAAGCGCCTCGCGGGCCGCGGCCCTGGCCGCGGGTGCGGCCCTGGCTGCACCCCTGGCGGCCCTGCTGCTCGATTCCGCCGGCGGTGTTCCGGCCAGCGAGGACCTGAACTCGGCGCTGAGGAGCCAAGGCCTGCTGGTGCAGGGCGGGCTGGTGGCCCTGCCAGGTTTGGTGCTGGCGCTGCTGCCGGCCGCGGGCGCCCCGCTGCCGCTCTTGGCCCTCGCCGCCGGCCTGCTGGCCTGCCTGGTGCCGCGGGCCCTGCCCCCCGCCCCGCACCTGCTGATGGGGGCGCGCGGGGGCGATCCCGCGGGTCCCGCGGCGGTGCTGGAGAGCTCCCTGGGGCTGTTCAGCGTCGATCGGCACGGCGACGGGTCGCGCTCCCTGTCGCTGGACGGGCGCAAGCTGACGCCGGCGCCCGAACAGGAGCTGTGCGACCTGCGCCAGATTTCCTCTGCGCTGGCAGCCTTGGATCTCTTCGGGCTGGGCGGCGCCGCGCCGCGCGTGCTGCTGGTCGGCGCGCTGACGCCCGCCCGCGAGGCCCTGCTCGAGCAACGCAGCGGGATCCAGCTCGAGCGCTGCACGCCCTGGTTCCTGGACGACGGCGCGCTCGAACGGCTGCTCTTCCCGGGCGGCGAGCCGCGCCTCGGCCGGCGCATCGAGCCCCGCGAGGCGCGCGCCAAGCTGTCGCGCGGCGAATACGACCTGGTGATCGTGCCGGCCACCTGGGGCACGCCCCTCAAGCGGCTCTCGCCGCAGGACCGCTCGGCGGGCCCCGCGCTGCGCTGCCTGGCGCCCAAGGAAATCCCGCGCAGCACCGCGCTGGTCGCCTGGCAGGCCGCGGCCGGCCCGATCGCCGCACAGGCCTTCGACGGTCGGGTTCTGTTGGCCAGCGACGGTCTCTCCCAGCTGGCGGTCGGGTTGTGCGCGGGCGCCGCGGCCGATTGGCCCGCCGAGCCGGGCGCCGATTTCCCGGGCTCCATCGCCGCGGGTGCCCTGCGCAACCGCTGGCCGTGGCAAGAGCAAAGCGAGCCGACCCGGCAGCGCGCCACGGGCTGGACCCGGGCGCTCACGGACCGGCTGGCGGCCGCCAACCCGACGGGCCCCCGCGCCGAGCTGCTCGGCGCCCTGGCGATCCATGCGGCCGCTCAGGTGCCCAGCGCCCCCTGGGAGGACGCCGCGGGGGCCACGGAGCTCGAGCGCGGCACCCTGCTCGGCCTGGGCAGCGCCGCCCGCTCCCTGCGCGAGGACCCCAGCGTGCGCGTGCTGGTGGAGGGCGCGGCGGCCCTGGCGACCGCCAAGCGCCAGCCGGACTGGATCCTGGAGGCCTTCGGCGCCCTGGAGGCCAGCGGAGCTCCCTGGCCGGCCCTGACCGAGGCCCTGGTGCGCGCGGATCTGGAGCTCCTCGACGGCGACTCGGCCCTGGCGCGGCTCGAGCGTGCCCTGGCCTCCGGCGGCGACCTGTTCCCCCTGGAGCTGCTGCGCGCGGAGACCCTGCTGAAGCTGGGGCGTCGCGAGCAGGCCCAGGGGGCGCTGCTGGACCTCATCCAGGGCCGGCCGGGAGCCCCCGATCGCCGCCGCAGCCTGGCCCTGGCGGCCCAACGGGCGGGGCTCGCGGAGGCGCGGGGGCTGCTGCAGGAGGCCCTGCGGCTCTACCCCGGAGACCGCGAGCTGACCCGCGCCCTGTTCCCCGAGCTCGGCGGCGAGCCCGGCGTGGAGGAGCCGACCGGGATCGGCCCCCCGGCGGGCCTCGGGGGGGGCTGACCCCCCTCGCAAAGCCTCGCGGGGCCCGACCGGCGGGCGACCGGGCCCTCGGCCTCGCCCCGCGGGGGCCCCCCGCGGGGGCCGCGGGGCCGGATGCGCGCTCCCGGGAGGTGCCGAGGGCCGGCCGGGGCCCCGAGGAAGGGGTAGGTTTCTGGGTGCCGCCCGGGGACGGCGGCGCCTTTCTTGAAACCTTTGCGGCTGGGCGGGCGTCCACAGGGCCCCTGGGGAGACCCCGGCCTATGGACCGTCCCCCGGCGTTCCAAGGCCCTCCTCCCAGCCCTTCCGGGCGCTCCCGCGCCCAGCTCCTCCCGACACCCTCCGACGAGGCCACCAAGCGGATGAAGCGCTCTGCATCCCTGTTCCTGGCTGCGGCCCTCCTGGCCGCCGCCCCGATTGCCTTCGGGTCGATCCTGCGACTCAACCTGGACCAGATGGTCGCCAGCACCGACGGCGCCATCGACGCCACGATCATCGGCAAGCACAGCTTCCGCATCGACCACCCCGTGGCCGGCCCGGAGATGTACTTCACGACCCTGACCCTGCAGGGTCGCTCCCTGGAGGACGGCCGGGCCCAGACCCTGGACGTGACCATCCTGGGCGGCTTCATCGACGAGAACAACGGCGCCTGGAACTCGGAAGCGCCCTCGGCCGACGACCAGAAGGTCGGCAACCGCGTGGTCGTGTTCCACAAGTGGCTCGAGAACCTGGCGGCCGACGTGTCCTGCAACACGATCTACGCCTCCCACGGCGGCCTGTTCCGCGTGGTCGAAGGCTCCCAGGGCCCGGTGGTCCTGGGTCGCGGCGACGGTTATGCCGTCGAGAACAACGTGCGCATGGTCGACCTGACCAGCGCGGTGCGCAGCACCCGTCAGAAACTGAACGCCAAGTGAGGGAGGCAAAACCCATGCAACTCAAGCGACTGATCCTCCCCGCCGCCGTCCTGACCGGCGCCGCTCTGCTGCTGGTGCCCGAAGACAGCCAGGCCTTCGCGACCTTCGGCTTCCAGCTGCCGCTGACCCAGCGCGACTTCCGCGTCTTCAACAACTTCAGCGACGCCTCGGCCAACAACAACACCACCGCCCACCCGAACTTCCCGGGCTACACCGGCGCCGTCATGGCGATCTGGAAGGGCTCGATCGAGTGGGGCTCCGGCCCGCACAACAACGGCCAGGGCGACACCCAGCAGACCACGCTCGGCAACGGCGGCGCCAACTTCGACCCGACCTTCCAGGGCCTGGCCACCGGCATCGGGGGCAGCAACGACAACGTCCATTCCGAGCTGGTCGGCGACCAAAACGGAGTCCTGGCTTACACCGAAGGCGTGGGCGACAATGGCTGGCGCATCCGCTACCTGAGCGTGTGGAGCTGGCAGGACGGCCCCGGGGCCATCTCCGGCACCGACCTGCAGGGCGTCGCCACCCACGAGTACGGCCACGCCCTGGGCCTCAACCACACCGGGGTGAGCGGCTCGACCATGCTGCCGTCGATCATCGGCAACGGCGTCCCGAGCCGCTCGATCGAAGCCGACGACATCGCCGGCGTGCAGGCCATCTACGGGGTCAAGGCGGCCGGCAAGCCCACGATCACCAACGTGGTCAAGAACACGACCACCGGCCAGGTCACGATCACCGGCACCAACTTCGCTGCCTCGGGCATCGAAGTGTGGTGGACGGCCAAGACCAACGGCAACGGCGTGCCGCCCAAGAACCTGAGCGTGGTCTCCGCCAACGGCGGCACCCAGATCGTTGTGACCCCGCCGGCGGCGGCGGGCCCCGGCGACGTGCTGGTCAAGAACCCGGGCACGGCCGGTTCGGTGCTGTCCAACGCCTGGGGCTTGGATCCGGGCACGGCCACCAGCGGCCCGATCCCGAACATCACCTCGGTTTCGCCCGCCAGCGTGCCCGCGGTGACCGTGGACGGCCCCCCGACCCTGACCCTGACCGGCACCGGCTTCAACGGGGTCACCCAGGTGACGATCAACGGCGTGCCGCTGCTGGACTTCCCCCCGGAGTTCACCGTGGTCGATGACAACACGCTCACGATGATCTTCCCGATCCAGCCGACCGCCGGCAACAAGATCATCCAGGTCACCGATGCGGATGGCTCGGACACGATCAACGTCAACGTGGTCGCCAACACGACCCCGGCCCTCGAGCTGGTCAACTCGGACCCGGTCTTTATCCTGACCGCGGTCGGGGCCAAGGTCTACGTGGCCGCGGCAGCCAACGACTTCGTGTTCCTGGTGGGCTCCTGGTCGCCGGTGCCCTCGGTCCTCCCCGGGGTCATCTCCCTGGGTCTGGGCAACAACTTCACCGAGTACATCCTGCTCCCCACCCAGCAGGTCGGCCTGCTGAGCGGCTACGCCGAGTACACGATCCCGTTGTCCACCAACCTGCCGACCGGCTTCAAGATCTACTTCCAGGCGGGCATCCTGCCCGCGGCGAACCCGGTCTTCCCGCTGATCGAGACCAACCTGCAGAGCGGCACGATCCTGTTCTGATCGACCGCGCAGCAGGCGACCCGCCGGGCCCCTGAGGGCCCGGCGGGGCCGGCGGAAGGCCCCCCTTCCGAAAGAGAACTCCTCGAGGACCGGCGCCCAGCGCCGGTCCTTTGTTTTTCGACCCGGAAGCGCGGAACCCATCGGGGCTCCGCGGGCGCCGCCAGAGGCGGGAGGGGGGCGTTTCGCTGGGCGGGGACGAAGGACCAGGATCCTGGGCCGGTCCGCGGATCCTAGGCCGGCCGGCCTGCGTCAATGCTGGCGGACCAGTTCGACGCCTGCCCCCCTCGCTGGACCCCCTCGATCGGCCTATTCCTCCCGGTCCCCCACCTCGCTTCGGCCCCTCTACACCCCAACACGATGACTCCGCTGCGCGTCGGCCTGGCTAGCGCCCTGGCCTGCCTCCTCTCCACCCCGGCCGCTGTGGCCCAGATCGAGACCCCCGGGACCCCCGCGGCCCTGTGGGCCGGCCTGGACCCGAGCGGCGTCCCGATCGAGTTCGTCCAGCCGCCGGACGTGTCCATGCTCAAGGCCGAAGACGCCTTCAACAAGCAGTTCCCGCTGCGCTATGGCGAGCTCCTGGACGTGCGCATGTCGCCGGCCACCCACGGGGTCTGGGACGTCCTGGACGACGGCACCCAAGTCTGGCGCCTGCGGCTGCTGTCCCCGGGGGCCAAGAGCCTGGGCCTCGAGTTCATCGACTTCGAGCTCTCCGAGGGCTCCGAGATCTATCTCTACTCCCCGAGCTTGGACAAGCGGGCCGGCGCCTTCACCTCGGTCAACAACCAGCCCCATGACCAGATCCAGTTCTCCCCGCTGCAGGGCGACGAGCTGGTCTTCGAATACGTCCAGCCGCCCGGGGTCGGCGACTCGCGCCTGCTGCTCGGCACCGTGATCTACGACTATCGCGACCTGTTCGCCTTGGAGCAGGAGCTCGACCAGCTCGAGAGCGGCGACCTGGTGCCCAAGACCACCGGCTGCTTGATCGACGTCAATTGCCCCCAAGGCAACCCCTACCCGCTGCAGAAGCGCGCCGTGGTGCGCACGATCTTCAACGGCGGTCTGTGCTCCGGCGCGCTGATCAACAACACCGCCAACGACGGCACCCGCTACGTGCTGACCGCCTGGCACTGCGGCCAGGGCGCCAACACGTCCTTCCGCTTCAACTACCAGACCGCGGGCTGCCGCAGCGGAACGGCGCCGACGAACCAGAACATCTCGGGAGCCACGCTGCTGGCCTCCAACCAGGCCTCCGACGGGCGCCTGCTGCGGATCAACAACGCGATCCCGAGCAACTACAACCCCTTCTACGCGGGCTGGTCGCGCTCGACCTCGAATCCGACCTTCGCCATGTCGATGCACCACCCGAGCGGTGGTCCCAAGAAGATCTCGATCGACACCAACGGCTGCCCGCAGCAATCCGTGAACATCGGCGGCATCGGCATCGTCCCGAGCTGGGCCGCCTTCTTCCAGCAGGGTGACACCGAGGGCGGCTCCTCTGGCGGGCCCCTGTTCAACCAGGATGGCCGCGTGATCGGATTCCTCTCCGGCGGCCCGCCCCAGGCCTGCTCGCTGGTGGGCTACTACGGCCGCCTGCCGGTGTTCTGGAACAACTCGTCCCTGGCGCAATGGCTGGACCCCCAGGGCACCGGCGCGATCGCCATCAACGGCTTCGACCCGAACAACCCGGGCGGCGGCGGCGGCCCGGTGGCCCCGAACATCACGGCGGCCTCGCCGGCCAACATCCCGGCCCTGACCATCGACGGTCCTCCGACCGTCACGCTGACCGGAACGGGCTTCACCGGGGTCACCGCGGTCAGCATCAACGGCGTGCCGCTGCTGGACTTCCCGCCCCAGTTCACCGTGGTCAGCGACACCAGCCTGACCCTGCAGTTCCCGGTGCAGCCGACGATCGGCACCAAGATCATCCAGGTCACCAACCCCCAGGGCAACGACACCTTCAATGTGAACGTGGTCCTGAACACCAGCCCGACCCTCGATCTGGTCAACTCCGACCCGAACTTCATCCTGTCGGCGGCGGGCGCCCAGGTCCTCGTGGCCAGCGCGCCCAACGACTTCGTGTTCCTGGTCGGTTCCTGGTCGCCGATCCCCTCGGTCCTGCCCGGGCTGGTCTCGCTGAGCCTCGGCAACAACTTCACCGAGTACATCCTGCTGCCGACCCAGCAGGTCAGCCTGCTGAGCGGCTTCACCGCGTTCACGATCCCGCTCAGCAACAACCTGCCGACCGGCTTCAAGATCTACGTGCAGGCCGGCATCCTGCCCGCCGCCAACCCGGTCTTCCCGCTGATCTCGACCAACCTGCAGGTCGGCACGATCCTGTTCTGAGTCGGCCGAGCGCGGACAGGCTGAAATGCCGCGGTTTCGGGCTGCGCCCGAGCCGCTGAACCAGCCTGTCCGCCGGCCTTCGGCCACCAGCCGGTGGCCACCCAGGCCGAAACCGTCGCTGCGCGCCGAGACCAGCCCCGAATCCTCCGGGGCCGGCGCTGCCTGAACCGCGGGGCGCTTTCCGAGTCCCG
>JBIKLM010000501.1:0-3112 GCA_044359835.1 Planctomycetota bacterium | reverse complement strand
TTGCGCCGCGTATTCGCCGTCGATGTCCTGACCTGTCCCGATTGCGGCGGTGCGCGCAAGCTGATCGCGACGATCACCGAGGGACTCGTCGTGCGCAGGATCCTAGGGCCACCTCGAGCTGCCCAGCTCGCCGCCGACGATCACTCCCGCCAGAGCGCCTCCCGAGCTAGAGTTCGCCTGGTAGGCCGGAACGAGAGTGAGCTGCGGCTGCGCGCCTACAAGGGCGCGAGTTCTGGCGGCGCCATGCCACGGGTCCGGTGCTTGGCGCGTTAGGCCCCCTCCAGGTGGCCACTGAGGCCGCGCAGAACGGCAGGACGGACGTCCGGGCCGACCGGATCCAGACCTCCGCGGCCCTCAGGGGTGGCTGGATGGGGGCCGAACCCCTACCCTACGCGGGGGGTCATCCGCTTGGAACTCCTATTCCCCACGAAATCCTGTGGGCAATCGTAGAGAACCAATTGTGGGCCCGAGATTCGTTTTTTCGGCTCGGTTTCCCAACGCCGCAATCCTGCGCGTATCCTGAATACAGCGCTCGGCAAGGCCCAACCCGACTTGCGGACAAGTCTGATCGGGTCGGAGGTCGAATCGAGTGACAGCGCGCGAGCCCACTCAGTCCCAACCCGCGGTGCGGTTGTGTCGAGTTCACCGTTTCCATGGCCTTGGCTACCAAAGCTCCCCATGCTCACTCCCTCTCCATCCGTTCGTCCCGCTCCTTTTCTAGCCAGCCTTCTGCTGGTAGCCCTTTTCACGGGTCCCGGCCACGCTGGCACGCCCCCCGCGAGCGTGCTGTACGTGAACGCCACGACCGGCGTCGATCTACCGGGCGGTGGCACGCTGACTGCCCCCCTGCGCACGATCAGCTTCGCGCTCACGGAATCCCTTGGGCTGACCAGTCCAGTCGAAGTGCGCGTGGCCGCCGGGGTGTACGACGCCGCCCTTGGCGAGACCTTCCCGCAGCTCGTGCCGGCGCGCGTGCGCGTCGTCGGAGCCGGGACCGGCAAGACCCTGGTCACAACCGGGTCAGCCAGCGGCGCCTTCGAGTTCGACTCCAACTTGACGGGGGGCTTGCCCTACACGGACGACTCGGGCCTCGCGCGGCTCACGCTGATCGGCGATGGGATTGGCGTGGAGGTCGATGCCCCGACCTTCGCACCCGCGGCGCGTCCGGATCTGCGGGAACTCCAGCTGATTGGCTTCGAGACCGGCATTGTTGCTTTCGGCAGCAAGTCATCGGCCGAGCCCAGCCTCGCAAATCTGACTTTCTTGGCCTGCGGCACCGGCCTGGAGCTTGGGAACCTTGACTCAGCGCACACCTGGAACTTGTCGGACTCGCGCTTCATCGGTTGCAACATCGGCCTCGATGCCAGATCCGGGGGTGTCCCCTTTTCGAACACAGACACCTTCGTGGACCGCTGCCGCTTCGAAGGGTGTGCCCTGGGCGTCAAGGCGAGTGGCTCGCGCACGACCACGGTTCATCTGCAGGACTGCGCCATCGTTGCCGGAGGCGATGCCTGCTTGGCCAGCGGATTCTTTCCCGGCACAGGCAACGTCGAGTTGATCCGCTCCACCGTGGCAGGCAATGCGCGTGGCCTTGTTGGCATTTCCGTGGGCACTTACCGCTTTTTCCTGGACCACACGATCGTCTGGGGAAACGCGGTCGGCTACGCCGATTTCGGTGTGGTTCCGGAGCTGAAGATGAGTGCCGTTTGGTCGAATCTACAGCCCACCTGGCCGGGAGCTATCGACCCCAGCAACTTCCAACTGGAGCCCTTCTTCCTCGACCCACACAGCCGCGATTATCGGCTGTCTTCGTTCTCCCCGCTGGTGGACGCGGGCATCCCCACGGCTCCCCAGTCGGGGGTCGACTTGCGCATGCAACCGCGCTTGTTGGATGGCAATGGGGATCTGATCGCTCGTTTGGATCTAGGAGCCTACGAGTTCGACCTGGTGGACCTCACGGTTTCCGGAACAGCACTCCTGGGGGGCGTCCTCGCGCTGGAGGTGACGAGCCCCGCAGGCTGGGTGGAATTGGCCGTCTACGGGCTAGCGCCCGCGGATATCCCCCTCGGCAGCCTTGGCTCCCTGCTGATCCAACCCGCGGGCTTGACCAGCGTGCCCCAGGGCCTTCTGCCGCTGCCCAGCAACCCGGGCCTGGCGGGCCTAGAGGTCTACCTGCAAGCGGCCGGAGTGAATCCAGCAACTTCCGCCGGCGCGACGAGCCGCCGCGTGCAGATCGAGTTGCAATGACCTCTAGAGAGGCCGCCTTGACGGAGGCAGAGGCGGTGAAGGATTCACCAGCAACCTCCGTGGATTGCTCCTAAACCTCTTGGACGGCGCCTCAACCGCCGAGCATCCATCCCCCTGGTACCACCAACGCCGGCGGTGATCTGGGGCGGTGGACAGCAGGAAAGGGAAGGCGCATGCAGCTCTGGAGCACGCCGAGATCATCGAGGCCTGGGCGGCTCGGCAGGCCGGCGCTGGCCGTCCGATCAACGCCCGGGACCTGTACGACCACTTGGTCGAGGTGCATGGATACGGGTGCTCGTACAAATCGGTGCTGCGCTACGTGAGGGCGCGCTTTGGGCAGCCGCCGATTCGGACATACCGCAGAGTGGAGACGCCGCCGGGTGCGCAAGCGCAGACGGACTGGGGTGAATTCCCTCGGATGAACATCGGATCTGGCCCGCAGATGCTGCACGCCTTCCTGATGCAGCTCAGTCACTCGCGGGCCTTCGCGGTGGTCTGGTCGGAGCGTGAGGATCAGCTCAGCTGGCTATCCTGCCACAACCGTGCATTCGAGCGGCTGGGAGGGATCCCGGCGGTCAACCGGATCGACAACGTCAAGACTGCGATTTCGAAAGGGTCTGGACCGTGGGGTGAGATCCACCCGGTCTAACGGGCCTATGCGGATAGCGTACGCTTCCACGTGGAGAGGAGCGGCGAGAAGCAGCTCAGCGCGGCCGCTCGGAGATAAACGCGGGCCTTGGGCAGGAGCAGGACTTGATTCGATGGCGGCCTTGCGCGGCCCGGCAGCCCCGCAGGTCCGACCGTCGCAGTTTCCTTCGTCCAGGCCGGCAGGAGGCCCAACAACCCTCTTGGCAAGCCGCCGAGG
>JBIKLM010000500.1:0-3127 GCA_044359835.1 Planctomycetota bacterium | reverse complement strand
TGCCGGCGGCGCTGATCGAGGCTGAAGGCGTGGTCAGTCCCGCGGTCGCCGCCGCCATGGCGCGCGGCGCCCTCGAGCGCAGCGGCGCCACCTGGGCCGTGTCCCTGACCGGCTACGCGGGCCCCGGCGGCGGCGACGCCCGCGCGCCCGAAGGCACGGTCTGCTTCGCCATCGCCAGCCGCGCCCTGGCCTTCACCCGGCGCCAGGTCTTCCCGGTGGGGGACCGCGACCGCGTGCGCCAGTTCGCCCTGCACACGGCCCTCGAGCTGGTGCTGCGCGCCAGCGACGGCCGCCTCGGCGAGCTCCCGGACCTGCAGCCGGCCTGAAACGAGGCCGGAGTACCGCCGGATCTGGTCCGAATTCCGCTGGCGCGGCGCCGGAGCGCCGTGGGAGCTGCGCGGGAGCCCCGCGATCCGGCCCGCGGCTCGCCGCGCCCTCCACGAGTCCCTCTGGCGCCGCTCGCGGCGCGGCCCGCGTGTTGCGCTGCCCTCGGGCGCCACGGGTCCACGGGCGCCGCGCCCCGCGCGCGCTGCCGCCCTGCGCTGCGAACCCGCCGGCCCCCAGCTCGGCCCCTGGCGTCGCCCGCTCCGCCGACCCCGGCCGCGGCGCGCTCCGAAACCACCCCAGCCGCCGCCAACGAGCCCACGGGCCGCCCTGGAATCCCTGCCGCGCTTGACTCCCCCGGCGCCCCAGGGCTATAAGGGCCGCCCTCTTACCCCGTGGTGTAATCGGCAACACAAGTGGTTTTGGTCCACTTATTCTAGGTTCGAGTCCTAGCGGGGTAATTCAATCGCCCGGCCCCCTGCGGCGGGCGGAGAGGCCGGGGCCGCGAGCTGGGGGGCGGAGCTTCTGGGAGCGAGGTCGAGGCTGCGACGATCGGACTGCGAGGGGCGGGCTGCGCCGAGCGGGCAACGGGCAGCCGAACGGCGTCTGGCGGCCCGCGGCGCACGAGCGCTTGCGGCAGGCTGCCTGCGACCGCCCGCCGGCTTTGCACGGATCGCCGTCCCAAAGGCTCTGAAAAATCGGCTCGCACCGGCGATTCCAGCCTCTGCGGCCGCCGGATGGCGGCCCAAAAGCATGCTGACAGGCTGGTCTTGCGTCTCGGGCACCGCCCGAGTCGATTTTTTCTCAGCCTGTCAGCGCAGGTACCCGAGGCGCCGCAGCAGCTCGGCGTCCCCCGGATCCATGCGCGCGCGGGCGCGCTCGCGCCGCTCGAGCCAGAGCGCGGCGCGCCCCGGCTCGAGGCTCGCCCCGAGCACCGGCTCGAGGGCCGCGCGCAGGCCCGCCAGGCGCGCCGCGCCCTCGCCGTCCGGCGCTTGGCCCTCGGCCAGCAGGTTGCGCGCTTCCTCCGGATCCGATCCGAGCTCGTACAGCTCCTCGCCCACCGGCCGCGGCGCCCGCGGCCCGGCCCCCAGGGGCTGTTCGAAGGCCGAGCGCCGCACCAGCTTCCAATCGCCCTGGCGCACGCTGGAGAGCAGCACGGCCCCGGCCAGCTCATAGCCCTCGGCCTTCTCGCCGTGCACGGCCGGCGCGCCCCCCGAGCCCCGGCGCCACTCGCTGGACAGGTCGCGGCCCCGCGGCAGGGCGCCCGTGTCCGCCTGGGGCGGCACCAGCGCCGGCAGCCCGAGCAGCCCGAGCAGCGTCGGCGCCACGTCGACCAGGCTCACGTCGCCGTGCTGCACCCCGGGCTTCGGCCCCCCGGCGAAACCCGCGGGCCAGGCCACGATCAGCGGCACGCGGCAGGTGGCTTCGTAGGCGTTGCGGCCGTGCTCGAACCAGTACTGATTCTCGCCCAGGCTCTCGCCGTGGTCGGCGCTGACCATCACCGCGGTGCGATCGAGCCGCCCGGCGCCCTCGAGCCCCGCCAGCAGCCGCCCGATCTCCCCGTCGACGTAGGCCACCTCGGCGTCGTACAGGGCGCGCACATACCCCGCGTCGATTCGCCCCTCGGCCAGCCGCGCGGCCGCGGGCACGTTGTATTCGGCCAGCCATGCCCGCGGTCCCAGCGACCTTTGGTCCAGGGCTTCGCCGCGGCCGCGCATCGCTTCGGCCCGCGCGCGGAACGGCTCCGGCGCCGTGTAAGGCCCGTGGGGGTCCATGTAGTGCAGCCACAAAAAGCTCGGCCGGCCAGCCTCGAACAGCGCCTCGCGCGGCGCCGCGCCGTCCGCGGACCCGGGCCCGAGGCCATAGGCCGCCAAGGCCCCGTCGGTCAGCGAAGCGCCGATGCGCTCCGGGATGCCGCCCGCGCTCGGCAGGTCCTCCACATACACCTCGAAGCCCTGCCCCAGGCCGCTGCGCCGATCGACGCACACGAAGTTGCCCACGATCGCCGCCGTGCCATACCCCGCCCGCCCGAGCGCCTCCGCGAACGTGTCCGCCTCCGGCGCCAGCGGCGTGTCCAAGTCCCGCACCCCATGCTCCGCCGGCAACAGCCCGGTCCACAGACTGGCCAGCGCCGGCGTGGTCTTGGCCCGCGGCGTCGAAGCGTGGGTGAAGCGCGTGCCCCGCGCCGCCAACCCGGCCAACTCTGGCGCCCGCTCCACCCCGACCCGATCCGCCCGCAGCGTATCCACCGTGATCACCAGCAACTCCGGCCGCGCCGGCTCCGCGCAAGCTCCCAGCAGCGCCAGCAGCAGCGCGCTCGCCAGGCCCCGCACGGGCCGGATCCCCGACGCCCACGGCTCGCCGCCGCGCCTTTCGATCTCGCCCGCCATGGCTGCCTGCACGCCCAGATCCTAAACCCCGATCGCCGTGCCGTCCCTCGGCCTGCTGGACAGGACCCTGCTGGGGGTGGGCAGCGTCCTCGGCGTGGGGCGGGGCGCGTCTCGGGCAGCGTGGCGCGCCTCGTGCCCGACGGCCCCGGGCTGCTGCTGTGGGCGCTCGGCGCGGGCATCGCCCGGTGCGGCGCCGCGCCGAGGGCCGGCGGGGACGCCACGAACGAAACGAGCCTCCGATCCGGACAGCGGCTGCAGCCCGCGCAAAACCCGGAGCTCCGCCCGGCAGCGCCGATCCCGAGGCCGCCCGAGCGCCGCCGGACCCCAGTTCGGCGGCCGGCCCTGCCCTCTGACGGGTTGCGCTCGGCAGCGACCCGGTTTCTGCTGTGCGGCATCCATGCATCCCAGAGGCA
>JBIKLM010000499.1:0-3141 GCA_044359835.1 Planctomycetota bacterium | reverse complement strand
TCGGCTCAGAGGCTGGAAAAAAATCGGCGCGCAGCGACGATCCCAGCCTCTGCGGCCGCCGGATGGCGGCCCAAAAGCATGCTGACAGGCTGGTCTTGCGTCTCGGGCACCGCCCGAGACGATTTTTTCTCAGCCTGTCAGCCCGGGGGGCGCAGGCCCACCAGGGAAACGCTGCTCGCTTCGACGCCCACCTCGAGGTACTCGGGGTCGACGATCGTGACCTCGCCGCCCTCGGGCAGCTGGATCGTGACGCGCTGGGCGTCGCGCATCAGCACCCGGCCGGCGATCACGCCGCCCTTGGTGCGCACGCGGACGCGCTCGGTGCCGACCCGCGGGCCGGCGCTGGCGGTCAGGGGTTTGGTCGGGTCCAGGTGATCGACACCGGAGACCCGCGCCAGATCCAGGGTCAAGGCGCCATCCACGGTGGCCAGCACCAGGCGGCGTCCGCCCGCTTCCTGCAGCATCCCGTCGAAATACTCGCCGTTCGAGAGCCGCACGCGCACCGGCCCGACTGCGGGGGTCAGCAGGGGGCGCTCGCTGGCCAGCAGGTCGGCGGTGACCTGGTTGCCCGGGAAGATGTGGGCGAAGTCGGCGGGCGCGGCGCGCGCGATGCTGGTCAGCGGGGCCGGCAGCACCACCTGCTCGCCGACCGGCAGCACCGCGGAGCGTTGCTCGAGACCGGCCAGGGGATCCGCTTGGGGATCCTCGGACGGCTCGGCCCCATCGGCGCCCGTGGCCCGGGTCGGGCCGATGGCGAGTTCGTCCGGCGCGGCCGCGGGTTCCCCGGGCAGCTCGCGGGCCTCGAACGCGCCGGATGCGTCGATTTCGGCGCTGGGATCCTCGACCAGCACCAGGGCCTCGCCGTACTCGCGGGGCAGTGCGGCGCCGCCGCCGCTGTCGAAGCGCTCGCCGAGCCACTCGGCCACGGAGAAGCCCGAGCTGCCTGAATCGGCGCCGGCCAGGGATTCGGCCGCGTCCTGCGGCGGACGGGCCGGCGGCGTCTGGCCGCTGGACTTCTGGAGGCCCGACTTGGGCGTGCTCGGCTTGGCCACGGGGCTGCGCGGCGCTGCCTTCGGGGGCTCGTCCCCGCGGGCGGCCGGCCGGACGTTCTCGAGTTCCGCGGTGTCGCCACCGGGCAGCACCACCGCCAGACCGGCGCCCAGCAGCAGCGCGGCAGCCCCGGCCGCCAGGGCCCAGCGGCCCCGCGAGCGGGTGGGCAGCTCGGTCCGGGCGAAATCGTCCAGGCTGCCCACGGACACCGTCAGGGCCGGCTCGTTCTCCGGGGCCTCTTCGGAGTCTCGTTCGGCAGTCTCCTGCGGCGCCTCGGCCAGGACCTCGCCTTCGGCCAAGGAGGCCTCGAAGGCGGCGCGGATCTGCTCGGCGCCGGCGCCGGAGTCGAGCACCACGGCCGGCTCCCCATCGGCATCCACGTTGGATTCGACGAGATCCGCGGACGGCGCGGCGGCCGCCGGGTCGCTGAAGTTGGCCACCGCCTCGAGCCCGGGGATCAGGCGCGCGGCTTCTTCGGGGGTCAGGTGGCGCGCTCCGCGGGCGGGGCGGCTCTTGTACTTGGACTCTTGGCCCTCGTTCGAGTCGTAGGGGTTCTGGGGGGCGTCCTGGGCCGGATCTTGGTCTTGAGCCATGGCGGAAAAGCGCGCTGGGCCGCGCAGGGCGGGCCGGGGGGAACGGCTGTGTATCGGTCCGGTCCCCCCCGGGACCCGAGTCCGCGCGAGCCGGCTTCCCGGCCCTCGCCCTGGCCCTTGCCCGGGGCCGAGCCATGCCGCAGGCTCCCGCCGTGGAGACCCCCCTGCGCTTTGGCCCGGCGACCCAAGGGCTGCTGCCGGACCAACGGGTCGGAACTTTGTTCCTGCTGCGGCATGGCCAGCTGGTCGCCCAGGAGCGGCGCCTGCTGCGCGGGCAGGCCGAAGCGGAGCTCTCGGAGCGCGGCCAGAGCGAGCAGCAGGCCCTGGTGCGCTGGCTGGCGGCGGAGGGCGGCGGGTTGGACGAGGTCTACAGCAGCGACCTGCTGCGCTGCCGGGGGCTGGGCGAGGCCCTGGCGGCCCGGCTCGGCGTGCCCCTGCGACTCGATGCGCGCCTGCGCGAGCAGCACCTGGGGCGCTTCGAAGGCCGCGATTGGGAGCAGCTCTCCGTGGAGTATCCAGAGGAGGTGCGCGCCTATTGGGCCGATTACGTGCACGGACGGCCCCCGGGCGGCGAAAACCTGGCGGACGTGGCCCAGCGGGCCGGCGAGTTCCTGGCGCAACACGCCGAGGGCTGGCTCGGCCGACGCGTGGCCGTGGTGACCCACGCGGGCGTGCTGCGCGTGCTGCTCTGCCGCATGCTCTCGATGCCGCTCGGCGAAGCGCTGCGCTTCGCGCCGCCCACCGGCAGCCTGTCGCTGCTGCGCCACAGCTCGGCCGGGTTCGTGATCGAAGGCCTGTTCCTGAGGCCGCCGACCCCATGATCCGCGTGTGGCTCAGCGGTTCGGCGGGCACCGGCAAGACCAGCCTGGCGCGCGGCCTGGCCGAGCGCCTCGGCCTGCCCTACATCGAAGAGGGCATGCGCCGGCGCCTGGAGGCGGGCCTGGATGTCTCGCGGCTCGACGCACAGGCCTACGACAACCTGCTGCTCGAGCTGTTCGAGGAGCAGCGCCAGCGCGAGGCGGCCTGTCCGGCGGGCTTCGTCGCCGATCGGTCCCCGGCGGATTTCGCCGCTTTCGCTCTGCACTACGGCAGCTTCCACGACCGCGCCTTCACCGAGCGCTTGGTCAGCGCGGCCCTGGCGGCCCTCGATCCCGCGGGGCACCTGATCCTCCTGCCCTGGGGCGTGCTGCCGCTCGAGCACGATGGCGTGCGCTCCACGGACCGCTGGCTGCAATTCCGCTTCCAGGCCCTGGTCGAAGGCCTGGTGGCGCGCTATGCCCAGCCCGGGCAGACGCTCTGGCTCGGCAGCGAGCCGCAGAGCCTGGAGCAGCGCCTCGAGCGCGTCCTTGCCTGGCTCGCGGCCCGCGGCGCCAGCCCGCTCCGCTCGCGCTCGTCCCGGGGCCCTGCCTGAGGCCCGGCTGAGGAAAATCGACTCGGGCTGCGCCGGAGACGTCACAGCAGCGCGTCGGATGCCTTTAGGCCGCCATCCGGCGGCCGC
>JBIKLM010000498.1:0-3142 GCA_044359835.1 Planctomycetota bacterium | reverse complement strand
TGCTGCCCGGGCGCGCCCCGCGAGCCCCGGGGGCGAATTCCGGGCTGGTGCGCACCGGCCGGCCCGCCGGCCCTGCTCTCCCGGCCCCGAAAGGCCTAGGTTGAGAGCGTCCCGGTTCGCTTCACCGCGTCCGGGAACCGGCGGCGCGGTCTCCCGCGGCGCCTCGAGGCCCGCGGAGCCCCCCTGGGGGCCGCCTGGGGGCCGCACCCCACCCCGACCCCATCCCACCATGTTCCGAACCATCCAACGCTTCGCGCGCTGGGCAGGGCTCGGCGCGGCGACCTTGTTCGTCAGCGCCTGCGGCTCGGTCCAGCCCGAAGCCAGCGGCCCAGCCGCACCGAAGTTCGAGCTGGCTGCCAGCGACGGCAGCAAACACACCCTCGAGAGCCTGACCGCCAAGGGCCCCGTCTTCTTCTACGGGATCAAGAAGGGCTGCCCGATCAACGCCAAGGCCGAAGACTACTTCGACCAGTTGGCCCGCGCCTACGCCGGCAAGGTCACCTTCGTGGGCCTCTCCAACATGAATTCGGAGACGTTCCCGGGCTGGCGCGACGAGTTCAAGCCCAGCTACACGGTGCTCTACGATCCCAAGAAGGAGCTGATCTCCGGCCTCGGGATCAAGCGCTCGCCGTGGATCGTGCAGGTCGGCAAGAACGGCCAGGTGGTCGAAACCTGGGCGGGCTACAGCGTGACCGACCTGGACGAGGTCAGCGCCGCCATGGCCACCGCCGCGGGCGTGCCCCAGGCCAAGCTGGAGTTCGCCGGCGCCCCCGCGCAGACCTCCTACGGCTGACCCTTCTGACCTCTCGCCCCGCCGGTCGGCGGGCACCAACACCCCCGGCGCCCTCACGCTTCCCTAGGGGAGGCGAGGGCGTCGGTCTTTTTCCCCACCCTCGGCCGAAGCGGGAACCCCGGGTTCCGCTCCCGGAAATCCGCGGCAGAATGGGCTGCGGCGCTTCCCCGCCCTCGCCATGGACGACCATCGCTTCCCGAGTCTGTTCCTGATCGCGCTGTTGTCCTTCGCCGCCCCGCCTGCGGCCGCCGCCCCCCGGACGGCTCCCGCGGCCGAGCCCGCGCCCGTCTGCTCGCTCAGCGAGGACCTCGCCAGCCTGCGCGCGGAGCTGCTCGCCAAGGCCGAAGAACTGGCCGAACGAGCGCAGAAGGCCCAGGCCAACGTGGCCCGCGACGAGCTCTATCGGGCGATCCTGTGCATCGACCCGGACCACAAGGAGGCCCGCAAGGTGCTCGGCTTCGCCAAGGGCAAGCAGGGCTGGACGCTCAAGAAGTATGTGCCGCAGAAGGACCGCGGCAAGCCCGAGGACCTGGCCGCGATCGCCGAGCAGCGCGGGTCCCTGGGCGTCGATTTCGAGCGCCGTTTCCGCGCCGCCTTGGAAGCCGCTGGAGCAGAGGGCCCGGCCGCGCTGGATGCGGAGCGCCGCGAGCTCCTGGCGGTCATGTGGTTCGGCGACGACAACATCGAATTGCGCCGCGAACTGGGCTTCGAATTCGACGAAGAGGCCAAGCTCTGGCGCATGTCCGAGGTGCTCGCGGCGCGCGCCGATCGGGCCGAGCGCAAGGAGCTGCTGGAGCGCCTGCTCAAAGAGGTGCCCGAGCCGGAGGTGACCGAGGTCGACGAGACCGGCGCCAAGACCGGCATCGGCTTCCCTTCGGTGTTCGCCAATGAGCGCGCCCTGGTGTGCAGCACCGGCAAGCCCGAGGAGGCCAAGCGCGTGCTGCAGATCATGCACATAGCGCCGGATTTCCTGAGCGAATCGTTCCGACGCAGCGATCCGACCCTCGACCAGAAGTGGTTCGTCTACGATCTGGCCAACCCCAATCTGCGGCGGCAGTTCTATCAGAATCACCCCGACGTCAAGCCGGAGGAGCGCGAGCGCTTCTCCAACTCGGCGGCCATGACCTTCGGCTTCCTGGCGCTGTGCGGCTCCGGGGAGGCCCCGGCGAATCGCTACGACTGCATCAGCTTGACCCGCGCGGGGCAGTACCTGCGCCAGATCTTCGGCCTGCAGGTCGAGCGGGGCTGGGCCTGGGCCGGCCTCTCGACCTACCTGTCCTACCAGCTGTGCGGCACACGCCTGACCCAGTGGATCCAGGACAGCAAGTACAGCGATGGCAAGGCCAAGGACCTGGGCGAGCGCCTGGTCGATCCCAAGGTCGACTGGCTGCTGGAAGCGCGGCTCCTGCTGGAGGAGCCCGGGCGCGCGGCGAGCCTGCGCACGGTCCTCGGCCGCGAGACCAAGGACCTCGGACCCGACGAGCTGGTCATCGGCTATGCCTTCTGCGCCTACCTGTTCGAAGGCCGGCGCGAGGACCTGTGCAAGATCCTCGATCGCATGCGCGAGGGTCAGACCTCGCCCCAGGCGGTCGAAGGCGTGCTGTCGATGTCGGTCGAATCGGCCAGCCAGCGCCTGCTCGAGTGGCTGCAGGCGATGACCGGCGCCTGACCGCGCCCGGCCGCGCACAGCGGGCTTCGCGGGTCGGGCCAACCGGCGGTCCCGTGGCCGCAGCCGTCGGGGCCGGGTCCGCCAAGCAGTCCTCGGCCAGGGCGAGGCTCGACATCGGCGGGGTTCGCCTGTTCCGCACCGCGGGGTCAGGGAGCCCAAAGCGTCCGGGAGCCTCGCACCAGCGCCGCTCCATGGCCCCGGGGCGACCAGCCGCTCGATCTGGCGCCAGGCCGGCCGAGCCCCCCCGGCGGGGCGCGCGGGCGTCCGACCGCTCCCTGGCGCGGCCCCTTTGAATCCCCAGGGGCCTGCGGCCCGATCGCCATCCGGGCTTCGGCCCTCGCAGTCCCTCCCGCGGCGGCGTAAAACTCCGCTCACCATGCCCCGCCCGCCCACCGATCCCGAGCGCCCGCCCGGCAGCCCCGACCCCGGGCAGCCGGAGCGGCGCCAAGCCCCCGGCAGCTCCTCCCAGATCGGCGGCCGTCGCTCCGGCGACCCAGCCGCCCCCACCCGCGGGGGCGAGCCGAAAGAGGCGCCCGAGCTCCCCGCCGAGGGGCACCTGCCGGCCGGTGATCTCCAGCCCGGAAGCCCCGGCGAGGCGGATGGAGCGGCCGCGGAGGCCCTCCCGCAGCCCCACGAGCTCGGCGACGAGGTGGGCGAATTCGTGCAGCGCGCCAAGCAGG
>JBIKLM010000098.1:0-11335 GCA_044359835.1 Planctomycetota bacterium | reverse complement strand
CGGTTCGCGAGCGGGGCGGTGGATCGCCGGTCAGCTCGCGGGGCCAGGGTTTGGGGCGTTTGCCGGCTTCGGGGGCGGCGGTGCCGGGGGGCAGGGTGGCGTGCCAGCGGCGGAGTTCGGTGAGGAGTTTTTGGGCGCGTTCGGGTTCCAGGGCGGCGCGGTTTTCGAGTTCGGAGGGGTCCTGGAGGATGTCGAAGAGTTCCAGGCGGTTGCCGGAGGGGTTGGCGAGCAGCTTCCAGGGGCCGCGGCGCAGGGCCAGGCGGGGGCTCGCGTCGGTGGGGTGGCCGCGGGTGGCTAAGCGCCATTCCCAGAGCAGCGGGCCTTGGCGCTCGAAGGGCTGGGCGAACAGGGCCGGGGAGATGTCTTCGCCGCGGCCCGCGCCGCGCTCGGCGGGGCTCGGGGGGGCGCCGGCGAGGGCCAGCAGGGTCGGCAGCAGGTCGATGGCGGAGAGCAGCGAGCGCTCGTCCACGCGGCCGGCGGGCACGCGGCCCGGCCAGCGCGCGATCAGGGGCATGCGGATGCCGCCTTCGTAGAGGCTGGTCTTGCGGCCGCGCAGGGGGCCGGTGGAGCCGGCGGCGGCGTGGCTCGCGAGGGGCGTGTCGGGGTTTTCGGGGCCGTTGTCGCTGGTCAGGAGCACCAGCGTGTCGGCGCTCTGGCCCAGGGCCTCGAGACCGTCCAGCAGGCGGCCCACCTGGCGGTCCATCTCGGCCAGGGCGGCCAGGAAGATCTCCTCCGGGCCGGGCCAGGGCACCTGGCGGGGATCGAAGCGCCGGAAGGGCGCGAGCTGCTCTTCGCTGGGCAGCAGCGGGTGGTGCATGTCCGGCAGGGCCACCCACAGGAACCAGGGGCCCTCAGGATCGCCGCGCAGGTCCTCGAGCACCGCGTCCACCAGGCGCTGGCTGGCGGAGGAGCGCTCGGCGCGGCCCGCATTGGCGCTGGCCATCTCGGCGCTGGTCAGGGCGCGCTCGAAGCCGTAGGCCTCCGGGCCGGGCAGGCCGGGGGCCTCTTGGGAGCCGAGGTGCCACTTGCCGAACATGCGGCAGGAATAGCCGCGCGCGGCGAGTCCGCGCGCCAGGGTCGGCAGCTGTGGATCGAGCCAGTTCGGCATGCCGCGGGCCTGGTTGGCCGCGGGGTCCACGAAGGCCCGGTGGATGGCGATCTCGGCGGGGAAGCGCCCGGTCAAGAGCGCCGCGCGGCTGGGCGAGCATTCCGGCCCGCCGGCGTAGAACTGCGCGAAACGGGTGCCCTGTTGCGCCAAGCCGTCGATGCGCGGCGTGCGCGCGCTCTCGCGCCCGAAGCAGCCCAGGTCGCCGAAGCCGAGGTCATCGACCACGATCAGCAAGACGTTGGGGCGCGGGGCGGCGGGCGCCTCGGGCGCGACCTGGGCGGCGGCTGCGGACGGGCGGGCGAAAGCCAGGATCAGCGCGGCCAGCGCGAATTGCAGGCGCGGCAGGAGCGGTGCCAGCGGCGGTGCGGCGAGGGTGCGCGCGTGAGTTTGCGCGGCGACTTTAGATTGGGGCTGCGAGTGGGCCTGCGAATCGACATGCGCGTCGACATGCGCGTCGACATGCGCGTCGACTTGCGCGTTGACTTGCGCGTTGACTTGCGCATCGGTCTGCGCATCGGTCTGCGCATTGCACTGCGCATCGCTCTGCACGACCTCCCATGCGATCGCCGGTCGGGAGGGATGGGCCCAGGCTGCGGCGGCGCTGGCCCTGGCGAGCTGCCGCTGCCGAGCCGCTTCAGCTGCTCGACCTGTCGCCGCACGCGACCGCAGCGGCGATCGAAGCCCATGGGACCGCGACGGCACCGGCGCTGCGGGAAGGCCCTGGGGCTCGGGCTCGCGCGGAGTGGGGCCCTGGGGGCGTTGCGGGAGGGGCATGGGTCACTCCGCCGGCGGGCTCAGCTCGCCGCACAGGTTCTGTGGGATCTGGGCGCGCACCTCCGCGGGGGAGCGGCCGCAGGAGAAGAGATAGTGGAGCTTGGCGAGGGCGGCTTCGGGGGTCATGTCGCCGCCGCCGATCACGCCGGCCTTGGCCAGGGCTTCGCCGGTCGCGTAGCCGGAGAGGTCCACGGCGCCCTTGAGGCATTGGGTGGTGGCCACGATCACCACGCCGCGCTCGGTGGCCTCGGCGAGGGCGGCCAGGAACTCGGGGTCGCGGGAGGGGCCGTTGCCGACGCCGAAGGCTTCGAGCACCAGGCCTTCGAGGGGCGGGCGCAGGAAGTTGCGCACGATCTCGGCGCGGATGCCGGGGAACAGGCGCAGGGCGCCCACGTGGGCGCCTTCCAGGGAACGCACGCGCAGCGGGCCCGCCGGCGGCGCCGGGCGCACGCGCTCCCAATGGATCTGGATGTGGCGCGCCAGGGTGCCGAGGGGCGGGAAATTGGGCGAATCGAAGGCCTCGAGGCCCAGGGAATCGACCTTGGTGGTGCGGCAGCCGCGCATCAGCTTGGAGCCGAACAGCACGAGCACCTCGGGCACGCGGTAGTTGCCGGCGACCAGCAGCGCCGCGATCAGATTGTCGCGGCCGTCGTTGCGCACCTCGCACAGGGGGATCTGGGCGCCGGTCATCACCACCGGCTTCGACAGGCCCTCGAGCATGAAGGGCAGGGCCGAGGCGGTGTAGGCCATCGTGTCCGTGCCGTGCAGCACCAGGAAGCCGTCGAAGTCCTCGTAGCGGGCTTCGATGTCGCGGGCGATGCGCAGCCAGTCGGACGGGGTCATGTCGGCCGAATCGAGCAGCGGCTCGTAGGCCTGGAACTCGATCGCGGGCATCTCCGGCGAGGCCAGCTCGGGCAGGCTCAGCAGGCGCTCGTGCAGATAACCGGGGGCCGGGGAGTAGGCCTTGGGGCGGCCGAGCATCCCGATCGTGCCGCCGGTGTAGGCGACGTAGACCTTCTTCTTGGGCATGGCGCGGAGGGCGGGGCCCTGGAGTGTAGGCGGCGGGCCTTCAGCGCGGGAACTCGGGGCCCGCGGGCCCTAGAATCCGCGATGCCATGCCCGAGCTGCCGGAGGTCGAGACGGTCGTGCGCCAGCTGCGGCCAGAGGTCGAAGGGCGGCGCATCCTGGCGGCGCGGGTCCATTGGGCGCGCTCCGTGGGCCTCAGAGATCCGCGCGCCTTCGTGGAGGGCCTGCCGGGACGGACCATCCGGCGGGTCTGGCGGCGGGCCAAGTACCTGGTTTTCGACCTGCAGCGCGGCGGGGAGCCCGCGGGTTGCCTGGTCGGGCACCTGCGCATGACCGGGCGCTTCGTGGTCGAAAAGAGCCGCGCCGCGGAGCCCGAGTACACCAAGGTCTCCCTGGACCTCTCCGGCGGCCGCACGCTGCACTTCCTCGACGTGCGCAAGTTCGGGCGGCTGATCCTGGCGGAGCGGCCGGAGGAAGTCTTCGCGGAGCTCGGGCCCGAGCCGCTCGAGCCCGGAGCGCTGGACGAGGCCGGCTTTGCCGCGGCCCTGCGCGCGCGGCGCCGGCAGCTCAAGCCGCTGCTGCTCGACCAGGCCTTCCTGGCGGGCCTCGGCAACATCTACGTGGACGAGAGCCTGCACCGGGCCGGGCTGCACCCGCTGCTCTCCAGCGAGCGGGTCTCGGCCGAAGCCGCGGCTCGGCTGCTGGCGGAGGTGCGCGCCGTGCTGAGCGCAGCGATCGAGCGCGAGGGCTCGAGCTTCGACGTCTTCTATCGCACGCCCGAGGGCCAGCCCGGCGCCTACCAGGATCAGTTCCAGGTCTACGGGCGCACCGGCCAGCCCTGCCGCGCCTGCGCGACGCCCATCGAGCGCATCGTGGTCGGCCAGCGCGGCACGCACTTCTGCCCGCGCTGCCAGCCGAGGCCGCGCGCGCGGCGGCGCCCCGGACGCGCTAGGGTGTAGGGCCGTCCCGCTTCCGCCCGACGCCCATGCCGACCCTCTTCGAGCGCATCGTTTCCGGCGAGATCCCGTGCCACAAGGTCTGGGAGAGCGCCGAGCATCTGGCCTTCCTCGACATCAATCCGCGCGTCGAGGGCCACACCCTGCTGATCCCCAAGCGCCCGGTCGATTACCTGTTCGATCTGAGTGACGCCGAGACCGCCGCCCTGTGGATCGCGGCCAAGGGCGTGGCGCAGCTCTTGCAGAAGAAGCTCGCTTGCCGGCGCGTGTGCGTCTCGGTGATCGGCTGGGAGGTGCCGCACTGCCATGTGCACCTCTTGCCGACGAATTCGATCGCCGACTTCAAGTTCCCGCCCGTGGACAGCGCCGCCCAGGCGCGCCTGGCGGCGACCGCCAAGCGCTTGGGCGGCTGAAGCCGGGCGGCTGGAATCGGGCGGCGCCGCGCGGCTCTGAACCCGCCGGCGCGATCCGTGGGGCCGCCCGAAGGCCGCCCCAAGGAATTTCAGCCGCGCTCCTTCCACAGGGAGCCGAAGCGCTCGACCTCGGGCCAGGTCTGGCCGCACAGCGCCAGGTACATGGTGACCTCCTCGCGCGGGTACTTCTGGTCCAGGGCCTCGACGGCCTTGTGGATGCCGGGCTCGTCCGGCAGGGGCGCGTCCTCCTCGAGCATGCCCTCCTCGTGGGGGATGCCGGCGGCGTCCAGGAAATCGGTCACCAGGGCGCGGTGGTGCTTGACCAGGTAGGCCCCCAAGATCTCGTAGGCCATGTCGCCCTGCTTGCGGCCCAGGAGGTAATTGCGGGCATGGCGCGCGCGCTGGGGCAGGGGCAGCTTCTTGATCGCCTGGGGCCGAAACTTGAGCAGCTTGGCCAATTCGCCGTCCAGGGGGCCGAAGCCGTCGTGCAGCAGGCCTTCGTAGATGGCCAGGAAGCGCTGCTCGTCGCGCTTGGCGATGTATTCGAGGGTCGTGGTCATGGGGGGCCGCCGCCAGATTTCGCGGCGCGGAAGGGTAGCAAGGCCCGGGGCCCGGACCGAAGATCGCCCGCGAGCCTCCGCGATCGAGCGGGGCCCCCTCCCCATGACCCCCCGCGAGACCTCCCCGCAGCCCTCCGATTCCTCGTCCGACGACCGGGCGCCCGCGGGCTCGGCGCCCGGGTCGGCGCGCCCCCCGGGGGCCTCGGAGCGGGGTGCCTCCCCGGCCCGTTCGGCGGAGCCTTCGGGCGGCGAGCGGCCGGCGGCCTCTCGGAACGGCGCGCCGCCCGAGCCGGCGCAGGCCGGCGGCGGTGCGGACCCCGCGGCGTCGCTCGAGGTGCCGCTGCACCAACGCGCCACGCGTTTCGGGCTCTCGCGCGCCGACCTGCTGTACGCCTTCTTCGCGACCCTGTTCTGCGTGGTGCTGGTGCTGACCAACATCATCGGCGTCAAGCTGTTCCGGGTCGACGTGGGCGAGGGCTGGAGCTGGCTGTTCGGGCGCTCCTCGGTGACCCTGACCACCGGGCTGCTCTCCTACCCGATCACGTTCCTGGTCACGGACCTGACCAGCGAGATCTGGGGCCGGCGCAAGGCCGACTTCATGGTGGTGATGGGCTTCCTGATGAGCGGGGTGATGCTGGTGGCCCTGGAGGTCGCCAAGCTGCTGCCGGCCAGCCCGCTCTGGAAGAACCCCGATCCCGAGCGATTCGGGGACCTCGAGATGCAGACCGCCTTCGAGCTGTCCTTCTCCTACCCGGGCACGCTGCTCTTGGCCTCCATGCTGGCCTACCTGGTGGCCCAGCTGCTGGACGTGCGCCTGTACCACTTCTGGTGGCGCTTCTCGCGCGGCAAGCACCTGTGGCTGCGCAACAACGGCTCGACCCTGATCAGTCAGCTGGTCGACACGATCATCGTCAATGTGATCTTCCTGCGCCTGGCCCTGGATCTCGCCTGGACCGAGATCGCCGCGATCATCTGGGCCGTGTATCTGTTCAAGGCCGCCATGGCCCTGCTCGACACGCCCTTCATGTACATGGGCCGCGCTTGGATGCGCCGCTACCTGGGGCTGCCGCGGGACGAAGCCCCTGAGCGCGCGCCCCTGGAAGCGCCCTGATCCGGCCGCAGCGGGAGCCGCCAGGGTCTCGGCATCCCCGGTCTCGGCCTCCCCGGCCTCTGTGGCCGCCGGATGGCCCGCCGACGGGTCTCTGGCTGGCTGGGCGTAGGGCCTTGGGTCCAGCCCGAGCCGATTGATGATGGGCCTGTCGGACCCAGCGGGTCAGGGCGCGTCGGGGTCGGGTTCGACGGCGAGGACTTGGACCTTGAAGTGCAGGTCCTGGCCGGCGAGGGGGTTGTTGAGGTCGATGATCACGGCGTCCGGCTCGACGGCCACCACGGGCACCTCGACCTCCTCGAAGTCGTCCTCGCCTTCGCCCTCCTCGGCGCGGAATTGCAAGGGCAGCAGGTCGCCGGGCTGGATGTCGGCGCCGGGCGGCAGCTCGCTCCTCGGGATGGCGATCACCGACTCGGGGTCGTGGGGCCCGTAGGCCTCTTCGGCGGTCAGCAGCAACTCCAGCTGGTCGCCCGCCTGGCGGCCCTCGAGGGCCTCTTCGAGGCCCGGGGGCAGCACGCCCGAGCCCAGCTGGGCCACCAGGGGCTCCACGTCGCCCTCGAGGGACGACTCGATCAGCTCGCCTTCGCGGCTGCGGATCTCGAAATGCAGGGTCACCAGGCAGCCGGGGGCGATCTTCATCGGGTGGGGGGCTGGGGAGGGGAGCGGGGCGGGTCGGGGGCTGTGCTGCCAGGCCGACGGGATCAGGGCCAAGCCCGCCGCCGCCCGCAGGCGCCGCCGGCGAGCCCGCCGATCACTCGCTGCGCGTTTCGGAGAGGTAGGTGTAGCCGGCGAGGCCCTTCTCGTAGCGCTTCTGCAGCAGCGCCGATTCTTCGAAGGTCAGGCGATCGGCGGCCAGGGCGGCCTCGATCGAGCGGCGCAGGCGCGCCAGCAGGTCGCCTTCGAAGTACTCGACGTAGGAAAGCACCTCCTGCACGCGGTCGCCGCGCACCACGTGGGTCAGCCGCGGCTTGCCGTTGTCCATGTCGACGTGCACCACGTTGGTGTCGCCGAACAGGTTGTGCATGTCGCCTAGGATCTCCTGGTAGGCGCCCAGCAGGAACATGCCGATCAGGTACGGCTCGTTGGCCTGGTGGGGGTGCAGTTCGATCGTGCGCTTGACGTCGCGCAGGTCGATGAAGCGGTCGATCTTGCCGTCGGAGTCGCAGGTGATGTCGGCCAGGATCGCGTGCCGCGTGGGTTTTTCGAGCAGCCGGTGGATCGGCATCACCGGGAAGAGCTGCCCGATGGCCCAGGAGTCGGGCATCGACTGGAACACCGAGAAGTTCAGGAAGTAGGTGTCCGCCATGTCTCGCTCGAGGTGCGCGAGGTCGTCGGGCACGTAGTCGAGCTGCCGCGTGATGCGCAGGATCTTCTCGCAGATGCGCCAGAACAGCTCTTCGACGCGGGCGCGTTCGGAGAGCGTGAGCTGGCCGACGTTGAAGAGGGTCATGGCCTCTTCGCGGATCTGCATCGCGTCGTGGTAGCTCTCCAGGTAGTTCTTGCCGCCGATGTTCTCGCACACGTCCGAGATGTGGCGGATCTGGTCCGGCTCGTCTGGGGTGGCCCGGGGCGGCGGGTTGGCGGCGTTGAAGTCCGTGACGCCCAGCACGTCGGTGACCAGCACGGCGTGGTGCGCGGTCATGGCGCGGCCGGACTCGGAGACGATCACCGGCTGGGGAATCTCGGCGGCCTTGCAGGCCTCCGCCAGGTGGTAGACCACGTCGTTGGCGTACTCCTGCATGGAGTAGTTCATCGACGATTCGAAGTTGGTCGAGGAGCCGTCGTAGTCGACCCCCAGGCCGCCGCCCACGTCGAAGTACTCGATCGGAGCGCCCATTTCGCGCAGCGAGACCAGCGTGCGCGTGGCCTCGCGCATGGCCTGCTTGATCGAGCGGATGGCGGTGATCTGGCTGCCGATGTGGAAGTGCAGCAGCACCAGGCTGTCGAGCATCTCCGCTTCGCGCAGGGTTTCGACCACCTGCACGATCTGGCGCGTGGTCAGGCCGAACTTGGAGCGGTCCCCGGCCGAGTCCTTCCAGCGGCCGGAGCCGATGTCGGCCAGTTTGGTGCGCACGCCGACCCGCGGGCGGATCCCCAGGCGCTGGCTGGCCTGGATGATCTTGTGCACCTCGTTGAATTTCTCGATGACGATGATCGGCTTGAGGCCGAGCTTGCTGCCGAGCAGCGCCGTCTCGATGTAATCGGGGTCCTTGTAGCCGTTGCAGATCACCAGGGCGTCCTGGTCGGACAGGGTGCCGAGCACGGCCAAGAGCTCGGGCTTGCTGCCGCACTCGAGGCCCATGCCGTGGCGGCGGCCCTCGTCCAGCATGGCCTCGACCACGTGGCGTTGCTGGTTGACCTTGATCGGGAACACGGCCTGGAACGGCGCCTGGTAGTCGAACTCCTTGCGCGCCTGGTCCATCACGCGCCAGAGCTCGCGCACGCGGCTCCGCAGCACGCCGTCGAAGCGCAGCAGGATCGGCAGCTCGACGCCGCGGCGGCGGATCTGCTCGATCAGGTCGTAGAGGTCGATCGAGGGGCCCTGCGGATCCGGTCCCAGGGCGCCGCCCTCGGGGAAGCAGGCCACGTTGCCGTTCTTCTGAACGCGGAAATAGCCAGAGCCCCAGGAGGCGATGCCGTAGAGGGCTTCCGCGTCGACGTGGTTCCAGTTCGCCATGCTCGGGATGGACCGGAAAGGGGGCAAGGCTCGGGCGAGCCTGGGGATCCACGGCGGCCGCAGGGCGGCTGGCGTGGGGGAGGGACGGAAAACTCCCGGCCTGAGCCGGGCGACGATCTCGGGGGACCCGGGGGATTGGACGGGCGTGCGGCGGCTAGCAGCGCGCCCGCGTCCTCCCCATGGGGGCGAGGAGTATAGGGTCGCTGCGGCGGCGGGGCCCGCCTTCCACGGAAATTCGCACGAGCGGGGCGGCGCGGCGCGCCGCGCTCGGCGCGGTCGGGGGCCGCCGTGCGGATCTCCGGCGCCGCCGGCCGCCGCGCTGGGGCCGCGATCGCGCCGATGGGCCAGGGTCAGGCCTCGGGCGGCCGGATCTCGGGGCTGCCGGCGGCGATGCGCTGGAGCGTTTCCCGCACGCTGTCCGGATCCCGGGCGCGCAGCCAGGCCGAGCGCTCGCCCTCGATCAGGCCGCCGGCGCGGAAGAAGTGGAACAGCTGCTTCGAGCGCGCCAGCGCGCCGCTCGGCCCGGCGCCGCCGCGCTCGATCAGCAGGCTCCAGTACTCGAGCAGGAACGCGGCGGCCCGCTCGCGCGAGACGCTTTCCCCGGAAAAGATCCAGGGGTCCGCCAAGGCCGCCCGCCCGACCATCACCAGGGCGCAGCCGGTTTCGCGCCGCAGCCGCGCGAGATCGCCGTGGTCCGCCACTCCGCCGTTGCCGCAGACCGGCACCCGCACCGCCGCGGCGGCGCGCGCCAGGCGGCCCCAATCGACCTCCTCGCAATAGCCCTCCTGGCGCGTGCGGCAATGCAGCGTGATCAGCCGGGCCCCGCCGGCCTCCGCGGCGCGCACCAAGAGCTCCACATCGCGGGCGTGTTCGACCCCGGCGCGCAGTTTGGCGCTGACCGGCAGCTCCGGCACCGCGGCGGCGACCGCGCGCACCAGGGCCTCGAGCTCGGCGGGGCGCTCGAGCAGCGCCGAGCCCGCGCAGCCGCGCAAGGCGCCCTTGGCCGGACAGCCGAAGTTCAAGTCGATCAGCGGCACGCCGAGGTCCCGCGCGCGGCGGGCGGTATCGGCCAGGGCCTGGGCGTGGCTGCCCATCAGCTGCAAGGCCACCGGCTGGGGCCAGCGCCTCGGTCCGAGGCTCTCCTCGATCTGGCGGGCGCCGCGGGCGTGGTCGACCACGCGCAGGAACTCGGTGGTCGCGCCGCCCAGGTGCCGAGGGCTCTGGCGCGCGAACAGCAGGTCGCGGAAGCAGGGGTCGGTGACGCCCTCCATGGGCGCCAGCAGCGCGGGGGCGGTGAAGGGCAGGCCCGCCAGGGGCGGGGCCGGGGCGGCCGTCATCGCCCGCGCCCGATCGGGGCCAGGGGCAGGGTCAGCACGAAGGTCGAGCCCTCGCCGATCTGGCTCTCGACCGTGACCCGGCCGCCGTGCAGGGCCGCGGCGTGCTTGACGATCGCCAGGCCGAGGCCGGTGCCGCCCACGGCCCGCGCGCGGGCCGCATCGACGCGATAGAAGCGCTCGAAGATGCGCGCCTGGTGCTCGCGGGGGATGCCCGGGCCCTGGTCGCTGACGGCCACCTCGAACTGCTGCGAGGTGGCGCGCGCGACCACGCTCACCAGCCCGCCGCTCGGGCTGTATTTGATCGCGTTGTCGACCAGGTTGTTGAGCGCGCGCTCGACCAGCCCGCGGTCCAGGTCCAGGCTGTCGGGCAGGTCCTCGGCGTCGAGCACCAGCTCGATGCGGCGCTCGCTGGCGGCGTCCTGGAAGTTGGCCATCAGGTCCTGCAGCAGCTCGAGCGGCGCCAGCGGGGCCAGCTCGGGCGCTTCGGCGTGTTCGAGCCGCGAGAGCTGCACCAGGTCTCCGATGATCGCGTTCAGGCGCCGCGCGTTGCGCACGATGCGCTCGAGGCCGTCCAGGGCGTCCGCGGGCAGCTCGTCCGTGCGGCTGGCGAGGGTCTCGGCGAAGCCCAGGATCGAGCTCAACGGCGAGCGCATCTCGTGGGTCACGTTGGTGACGAAGTCGGTGCGCACCTGCTCGAGGCGCTTCAGGTCGGTCACGTCGTGCATGGCCAGCAGCACGCGCTGGCGATCCTGGCTGGCCGGGATCAGGCTGCCGCTGACGCGCAGCAGGCGCTGGCCCTTGCTCTGCGCGAAGGGGATCTGGCGCGGGGCGGGCTGGCCGCCGGCGCGCACCTCGGCCACGAAGCCCAGCAGCTCGAGGTTGCGCGAGAGCTCGCCCAAGGTGCGCCCCAGGGCGTCGTGGGGCGATTCCAGCATGCGGTGGGCGGCCTCGTTGATGCGTTCGACGCGGTCCTCGTCGCCCAGCACCAAAATGCCGTTGTTGGTGCCCTGCAGGATGCCCTGGAAGTCGATGCGTTCGTCGCGCAGCTGGCGCAGCACCTCGGCCACGCGCTCGCGGGCGCGCTCGACCAGGCTGGCCATCTCGGACTCGTCCGGGGCCGCCGAGCGGATCAGGCGCACCGGCAGGGAAAGCACCTGTTCGCGCAGCGGTTCGGCGCGCTTTTGCGCCAAGCGCGCCGCGAGCAGCGCGCCGAGCCCGCCCGCGGCCAGCCCCGCCAGGGGGTGCAGGGGCCACAGGCCGAGGGCCGGCGCGAGCACGAGCGCGGAGCCCAGCAGGCTCTGGCGCACGAGGGGGTCGGAAAAGCTGAACGGGACTGCCATGGGGGGGAGGCGCCCCAGCCGCGCGCGGGGCCGGGG
>JBIKLM010000097.1:0-11343 GCA_044359835.1 Planctomycetota bacterium | reverse complement strand
TGCCGCGGTCTTGCACCCACAGCCAACGCCCGTCGCCCGCCAGCAGGCGGTATTCGGCGGCGAACAGCGGCGCGTCGCCGTCGAGGTGCGCGCGCAGCAGGCCCACGACGCGCTCGCGGTCCTCGTCGTGGACGCGCTCGTACCAGCAGGACAGCGGACCGACCTCGGTCGAGCGCTGCACGCCGAGGATCTCGCACCAGCGCGAATTCCACACCAGGGTGCCGCGCTTTTGGTCGTAGTCCCAGATGCCCAGGGCGGCGGCGCCGATCGCCAGGGAGAGCTGCTGCTGGCTCTCGCGCAGGGCCATCAGGTGGCTGCGCTCCTCGGTGATGTCGAGGCCCGTGCCGCGGAAGCCGGTCAGGTGGCCGCGCTCGTTGAGCACCGGCTCGCCCGCCAGGCGCACCCAGCGCAGGGCCCCGTCCGGGCGCTTGACCGGGTGGTCCATGCCGCGGAACGGCTGGCGCAGGCGCTGCTGCTCGCGCAGCCACTGCTGCAGGCCGGAGGCCGCCGGCTCGGGCATGAAGTCGTGGGGGCCCTTGCCCAGGAGCTGCTGCTTGTCGAGGCCGTAGACCTCGGCGATCTGGTCGGAGAGCGCGATCCAGCGGCCGTCCAGGTCGGTCTCCCAGATGAATTCGCCCGAGGCGCGCACGATCGCCGACAGGCGCTGCTCGGCCGCGCTGCGGTCTTGCTCGCTGCGCTTTGCTTCGGTGATGTCGAAGCCCGCCGATTGGTATTCGATCGGCCGGCCCTCGGCGTCGAACAGGGCGCGGTGGGTCCAGCGCTCGAAGCGCGGCTCGCCGGCGGCGGAGAGCAGCTCGTGCTCGCCGACCACCGTCGTGCGGCTGGGCTTGAGGCGCTTCAGCTGGGTTTGCAACTCGCCCAGGAAGCCCTTGGGCAAGAGCTCGGCCAAGCGCCGCCCGATCAGCTCTTCCGCGCTCTTGCGCAGGGCCTGGCAGAAGGCCTGGTTGACGTAGGTCAGGCGCGTGTCGGGCAGATAGCGGCAGACCTGTTCGCTGGCTTGGTCGAGCACGTCGCGCAGGCGCTGCTCGCGCTCCGCCGAGTCCGCCAAGGCCCGCATCCGCTGGCCGGCGGACCGGCGCGCGACGAGGAAGGCCGCCAGACCGCCGCCCAGGAGCAGCCCGGCCCCCAGGGCGGGCAGGCCGCTGGCGGCATCGAAGGCCAGCGGGACGAAGAGCGACACCAGCATGGTTCAGGCGGCGCGCGGCATCCAGCGCTGGACGGTGCCGTAGAACGACGTGCGGTCGAGGGGTTTGTGCAGGACCTCGTTGCAGCCCAGGGCCAAGAGGCGCTCGCGCAGGCCATCCGTGTCGTGGGCCGTCAGGGCCACGATCGGCAGGGTCATGCCGCGGCGGCGCAGCTCGGCCACCAAGGTCGGACCGTCCATGCCCGGCATTTCCACGTCGGTCAGGATCAGGTCGAAGGTCAGCGGGGGGCTATCGTTCGTGCGCTCGCCCCGGCGGCGGCCGCGGCGCGGGAACAGGGCCTCGAGGGCCTCGATGCCGTTGCCGGCGGTGCGCACCTCGGTGCCCGCGCGGGCCAGGAGTTCGAGGATCAGGCGCTGGGTGTCGCGGCCGTCCTCGATCACCAGCACGCGGCCTTTGAGGCGCGGCGTCGGCCCGAGCGGGGCCGGCAGGGCCGTGCCGATCAGCACCGGCTCGCGGGGCAAGAGCTCGAGGTTCGCCGCGGGTCCGAGCGGCAGGTCCAGCATCCAATGGTTTCCGACCGCCCGCTGGCTGTGGACTTCGATGCGGCCGCCCAGGGCCTGGATCAGCCCGCGCGCGACCGCCAGCCCGAGGCCGGAGCCGCCGCCGCGGGGACCGCCGAGATAGAAGGGCTCGAACAGCTTGGCCCGCTCCTCCGGGCTCAGGCCGGGGCTCGAATCCTCGACCTGCAGCTGCAGGCGGCCCTCGCCGCCCTCCTGCAGGTAGCTGGCGCGCAGGGCCACGTCGCCCTTCTCGGTCAGCCGCAGGGCCTCGGCCACCAGCGTTTCGACGACCTGCCGCAGGCGCGCGCCGTCGAGCCGCACGCGGCTCGGGAAGGGCCACTGGAAGGTGCAGGAGAGGTTGATGCCGCGGCGCTCGGCGTGGAAGCGCTGGCCGATGGCGACCTCCTGGATCAGCTCGTAGGGCTGGACCTCCGCGGGCGTGAGGGCCAGCCGTCCGTCCTCGAGCTTGGCCAGGTCGGACAGGTCGCCGATCAGCTCGAGCAGCTGGCGGCCGTTGCGCTGGATGGCGCGCAGCTGCTCGAAGCGCTGCTGCTCGCCCAGGGCGCCCCGGCCGCTTTCCGGCGCCTCGAGGAGCAGCTCCGCGAAGCCCAGGATCGAGGTCAGGGGCGTGCGGAATTCGTGGGCCAGCCACTCGAACAGGTCGGTGGCGCGCCGCTCCGTCGAAGCGGGCGTGGCCGGGGGGGCGTCGGGGCGGTTCAAGGCGCGGCTCGGGGGGCGGGAACGGTGCAGACTCTGGGCTCCCATCGGAGGCTGGATGGGGCGCCCTTGAGAGCGCTGCCGGCGGTTCGCGCGGCTCACGGCGGGCGGCTGCCCCCGTAGGGCTGCGGAGCGCCGGCACCTCCGCCGGCCCCGGGCAGTACCATCCCCGCCGCACCCCGCGCGCCCCCCCATGCCCCTGCTCGAAATCCAGGACCTGGAAAAAAGCTTCCCCAGTCCGGAGGGCGGCCGCCAGACCGTGCTGGACGTGCCCCGCTTCCGCCTGGAGAGCGGCGAGCTGCTGGCCCTCGAGGGCCGCAGCGGCTCCGGCAAGACCACGCTGCTCAACGTGATCGCCGGCATCGCCCGCGCCGACCGCGGTCGGGTGCTGCTCGACGGCATCGACCTGCTGTCCCTGTCCGAGGCCCGCCGGGACGCCCTGCGCGCCCGCGCGATCGGCTACGTGTTCCAGACCTTCAATCTGTTGCAGGGCTACACGGCCCTCGAGAACGTGCTGCTCGGGATGGTCTTCGGCGGCGGTCCGGCCACGCGCAAACAAGCCGAAGAGCGCGCCGCGGCGCTGCTCGAGCGCCTGGGCCTCGGCGAGCGCCTGCGGCACAAGCCGCGCCAGCTTTCGGTCGGCCAGCAGCAGCGCGTGGCCCTCGCCCGCGCCCTGGCCAACCGCCCGCGCCTGGTGCTGGCGGACGAGCCCACGGGCAACCTGGACGCCGCCCGCGCCGCCGAGGCGATCGAGCTCTTGCTGGGCCTGTGTCGCGAGACCGGCGCGGCGCTTCTGACGGTCAGCCACGACCCCGCGGTCCTGGCCCGCTTCCCGCGCCGGCTCGAGCTGGCCGAACTCAACCGCGCCGCGCGCCCCGCGGCGGAGGTGGCCCCGTGAACGGCCTGCAGACCCTGCTGTTCCTGATCGGCAAGAGCCTGCGCCAGCACGCGCTCTCGACCCTGGTCACGGTCTGCTCGGCGGCCCTGGCCAGCGGCCTGGTCATGGCGGTCTTCAACGTCGAGCGCCAGGCCAACCAGGCCTTCGCCGGCGACGTCGGCTTCGACGCCGTGCTCGGCGCGCGCGGCTCGCCCTTGCAGCTGGTGCTCAACTCCGTGTTCCACCTGGAGACCTCCCCGGGCAACCTGCCCTGGAAGCTCTATCGCGAGATCGCCTCCGACCGGCGCGTCACCGCCGCCTACCCCTACGCGGTGGGGGACAACTACCTGGGCTATCGCGTGGTCGGCACCACGCCCGAGCTGATCGAACGCTTCGAGCCGCGCCCGGGCCAGAAGCTGCGCCTGCGGCCCGGCCACCAGAACTTCGCTCCCGAGCGCGCCGAGGCCGTGATCGGCGCCAGCGTCGCGCGCGAGACCGGCCTCAAGCGCGGCTCCACGTTCCAGCCCTCCCACGGCCTCAGCTACATGGAGGGCACCGAGCACAAGAAGGTCTACACCGTGGTCGGCGTGCTCGAGCCCAGCAACACGGCCATGGACCGGGTGGTCTGGATCCCGATCGAAGGCATCTTCCGCATGGACGGCCACGTGCTGCGCGGCACCGGCGAGGAGTACATCCCCGAGGCCGGCCAGGAGATCCCCGAGGAAGCCAAGGAGGTCAGCGCGGTGATGCTCGAGCTGCGCAGCCCCCGCGACGGCATCACCCTGGCCCAGGACATCAACCGCCAGGGCACGGTCGCCACCCTGGCTTTCCCGATCGCCACCGTGATGGGCGAGATCTTCGAGAAGCTCGGCTGGATGAGCGGGATCCTGCGCGCCGTGGCCTATCTGACCGTGCTGGTGGCCGCCGGCTCGATCCTGGCCAGCCTGTACAACACGATGAACGAGCGCCGGCGCGAATTCGCCATCCTGCGCGCCCTGGGCGCGCGGCGCGGCACGGTCTTCCTGGCGATCGTCGGCGAGGCGGCCGCCATCGCCGCCCTGGGGGCCCTGGCGGGTTTCCTGGTCTACGCCGGCATCCTGCTGGGCGCCGCCACCTGGATCCGCGACAGCACCGGCGTGGTGCTCGAGATCCAGAGCTTCCACCCGGCCCTGGTCGCCACGCCCCTGGCGGTGCTCGTGCTGGGCGCCCTCGCCGGTCTGCTGCCGGCCTTCAAGGCCTACTCCACCGACGTGGCCGAAAACCTGCAGCCCAGCGCCTGACAGCTGCCTTTGGGCCGCCATCCGGCGGCCGCCGCAGCAGTTCCCGCCGCCCGGCGCCCGAGGCCGAGTCCAGACGCCCGCTCCGCTCTCCCGAAATCCCCTGCGCATCCCTCCCATGAGCACCCTCCTCCGCAGCGGGCTGGCCCTGTTGCTCCTGCCGGCCCTGCTGCTCGGTCTGCCCGCTTGCGAGCGCGGCGAGCACGACCACGACCACAGCCACGAAGGCCATGACCATGGCGGCCACGAGCACGAAGCCTCTCAGGACGACTCCCACGGGCCCGGGCACGTGCACGTGGCGCCCCGCGGCGGGCGCCTGGTGGTCCTGGCGGAGGAGTTCGCGCACCTCGAGGTGCTGCTCGATCGGGACGCCGGCCGCCTCGACGTCTATTCCCTGGATGCCCACGCCGAAAAGCCCGTGCGGCTCGCGGCCCCGGGCCTGTCCCTGCAGGTTTTTCCGACCTCCGGCGAGCCCTTCGAACTCCTGCTGCTGCCGGTGGCCAGCAACCTGACCGGCGAGAAGGTCGGCGACAGCTCCCAGTTCCAGGCCACCGACGGGCGCCTCAAGGCCTTCGCGGGCGGCGAGGCGCTCCTGGCCGAGGTCGTCTCCCGGGGCCAGACCTTCGAGGACGTGCGCTTCCCGCTGCCCTGAACGGCCGGGCCCGCACGAGCTAAGATCCGACCATGCGCACCCTGCTGACCCTGCTCGGCTCTGGGTCCCTGACCCTGTGGCTGGGAGCCAGTTACTGGAACGCTCACCTGGCGGGCCAGCCGTCCGAGACCGAGGTTCTCGGGCCGATCCGCGGCGAGATGCTCGACCCCCTGGCGGGTCTGGAGCCGGCGCCCGCGCCGACGGCCTCCCCGGTCGCCTCCGTGCCGGCCCCGTCGACCCCGGATCCGCTCGCCGCCGGGGCCCCGAGCGAGCCGGCGCCCGAGCTCGATCCCAAGCTGCTCGCGGGCCTGGGCGTGCGCCAGCTGGACCACGTGCCGCTCGGCGAGCTCGAGCTCAACGCGCCGGAGCTCGAGCCCGGGGTCAAGCTCTTGACCTTCCAAGACCTGTATCTGCCGGACTACACCGGCGAGCCCGACTTCGACGCCGAGGTGCGACCCACCACAGAAGATATCTTCCCGCCCGAGATCTTGGCCCTGGACGGGCAGCGGGTCGCCTTGGATGGCTTCATGCAGCCCCTCGACTTCAAGGGCCGGCAGGTGATCGCCTTCGTGCTCTCCCCGCTGCCGCCGGGCTGCTGCTTCGGCGCGATCCCGCGCATGGACGAGTACCTGGAAGCGACCGTGATCGACGAGAGCGGCATCCCGTACTACGGCGCCCGGCCGATCCGCGCCATCGGCACCCTGGAGGTCGGCGAAGCCCTCGACGAATACGGCTACGTGACCTCGATCTATCGCCTCGACGTGGAGCGCGTCGACAAGCTGTGGTGAGCGCCGCCGCGGGGCCCCGGCGAGCCGCCGGGTGCGCCGCGGTCGGTGGGGGCGGTGCCTGGGGTCGCGACACTGTCTGCGCCCGTGGCGCTGCCTGCGGTCGTGAAGCGGCGCGCGGCGGGGAAGCCGGCGGAGGCCCGCAGCGCGCTGGGTCAAGCGAGGCTGGCGGCTGGGGGGCGAGCGGCAGAGCGTCCGGTGGCAGCGGGGCGGGCGTTTTTGGGGCCAGCCGCGCGGGGGCCGCTCGGGCCGAGGGGGGCGCAGGCGCTTTGGCGGGATCTGGGGCTGGCCTCAGGCGATCGCGCGGCGGCTGGCGCGCCGTCTGGCTGGCGCTCGGGCTGGCGGGCTGCGGGGGCGCGGCGGAGCCAGGGTCCGAGGCGGGCCTCGGCCCCGTGCAGGGCGAGGCTTTGCGCGGGGACGCGCTGGATTCCCCGGGTGGCGCGGCGCCCGCGGAGCCGCTCGAGCTGGCGCGCCTTCCGGACGACCTGGCCGAGCGCTGGGGGCTGGCGCCGGCGCCCGCGGCGAGCGGCCACCGCCGCGTGCATCCGGCCCTGCCGCCGGCCCGGCTGCCCGCGGAGGCGGTCGAGCTGGGTTTCGACGACCTGCGGCTCCCCGATTGGAACCCGCGCGCGCTGCTCGAGCCCGAGCGCGGGGGCGAGCCCCCCTGGTCGGCGCCGGTGCGGGCCGCCGCGGGGGGCTGGGTGGCCCTGGCGGGCTTTCCGCTGCCCTTCGAGAGCGGACCCGGCGGGACCACGGCCCTGTGGCTGACCGCGGCGCCCCCGGGCTGCTGCTTCGGGGTCCTGGCGGGCCTCGACGGGCAGGTCGAGGTCGAACTCGACCCGGCCGGGCCGCGCCAGCTCTCCCCGCTCGAGCCGCGCTGGTTCGTGGGCCGCTTCGAGGCCGGCGAAGCCCGCGACGCCTACGGCTTCGTCTCCAGCCTGTACCGGCTGCGCCAAGCGCGGGTGCTGCCCGAGGGGCGCTGACCGGCTGCGAGGCATCGGCTCCGGCTGCCCCGAGGCGTCCGCCCCGCTCGCCCACCGGCCCGTGGGCCGCCAGCCGGCTGCCTCAGGGGCCGGCAACCCCCCACCCGCAGGCCAGGGGTCCCCCCGAGCCTCCGGGCGCTGCTGGGGCTGGGGGCGCGGAGCGTCGAGCGCGCCGGGCCCGCTGGCCCCGGGGCGCGCCGGGCATCCCCGGTCGCCGGCCGCTCCTCGGCGCCGGCTCCAGGCCCATGCCCCGCGGCCCCTCGCGGGCGCGCCGCTCGGTGAATCGCAGGCTCGCGGGCGGCGGCAACTTGACGCAGGGCTAGGCGGGCCCCGAAATGGAGCCCATGACCCGCTTCGCGCCCCTGGCCCTGTGCTCCGCGCTGCTCTGGCCCGCCGCCGGATTCGAGCCGGCCCCGTCCGCGCCGCTGGGCCCCCTGGCCGGCCTCGAGGAGCCCACCGAGATCGAGATCCTCGATCTGACCGGCATCGATTGGCGCCCGGGCCAGCCCCTGCCCGATCGTGTCCAAGCCCTCGACGGCCGCCGGGTGCTGATCCGCGGCTACATGCACCAGAGCGTGACCGACAACGTCAACCTGTTCCCGATGGTCTCCGACGCCTGCCAGTGCGTCGGCGTGCTGCTGCCGCACCACTTCATCGAGGTCAACCTGGGCCCGCGCACCACGGGCCCGATCCCGGGCTGTTTCGAAGTGGTCGGCACGCTCTCGGTCGGCGAGCTCGAGGTCGACGGCTTCATCCACAGCGTCTACCGCCTGAAGGGCCGCATTTTCTGATGTCCAGGCGCGCCCGATCGGGCCGCGCGCGGGCCTGCCTGGCGCTGGTCGCGGCGCTGGTCCCGGCGCTGAGCGCCAGGGCCCAGGAGCCCGCGGCGGGGCCCAAGCCCGGCGAGATCCAGAAGCTGCTCGAATTGACGCGCAGCGGCTCGCCGGTGGTGCGGCCCCAGGCGGCGCAGCGTTTGGTGCGGCTCGGGCCGCCGGCCCTCGAAGCGATCCGCGCCCTGCTGGGGGAGGGGCCAGAGGACCTGGCGGGCCTCGGGCCGGAGCTGCTCGGCGAATTGGGCAGCTTCGACGATCCGGCGCTGGAAGCGCGCCTGGCCGCCGCCCTGGGCGATCTCGATTTCCCCTGGCGCCCGGCGCTCTTGCGCGCCCTGGCGCAGAGCCCCGGCAGCGCCGACCTGCCGCGCTTCCAGGCGGCCCTGGGCGACGTGCTGGCGGCGGCGCGCGAGGGCGCCCTGGTGGGCCTGCAGACCCTCGAGGACCAAGGCGTCCTCGACGCGGCAGAGCGCCAGGCGCTCGAGCCCCTGGTGCGCGCGCGGCTGCTCGATCCGAGCGACGGCGTGCGGCGGCGCGCGGCGCTGCTGCTCGATGCCTGGGGGGACGGCGGCGCCCTGGCCTACCTGCTCGAGGACCTGCGCCGCAGCGATCGCTTCTTCGATCTCGATTGCGGCGGCCTGGCGCGGCGCAGCGCCGCGCAGCTCCTGACCCAGCGGCTGCAGCGCGCGCCGCGGCCGGGCCGCGCCGCCCCGGCCGGCGACAGGGCGGCGAGCGACGATCCGCCCGCGGCGGCGGCCGCCGGTGCCCCCGCGGCCACGGCCGCCCAGGACGCGCTGCCGCTGGGGGACTACGACCCGCGCTTTCCGCCGGAGGTCGGCGCCAATCCGGCGGCCCTCGCGGCCCTCGAGCAGCGCCTGATCGCACGCGCCGGCGGCCGCTGGCCCGAACTGCCGCCGATCGCGCGCGCACCGGCGGCCCGTCCGCCCCTGCTGCTCGGGCTGGAGCTGCGCTCCTGCCGCCGCGGCGAGGCCTGGCTCGGCCTGGGGGCCGACGATCGGCTCTACGTGGGGCTGGGCACGCCGCGCGCCGTGTTGCTGCCCGAAGGCTCCAGCGCCCGTTTGCTGGCCGCAGCGGACGCGGCCCAGCGGGGCTTGGAGACCGACCTCTTCGGGCGCCCGGGCTGCGACCTCGAGCGCTATCGCTTCGGCGACGGCAGCGCGCCCGCGGAGCGCGAGTGGCACGTGCTCAAGGACGCGGCCCCGGCCGGCGATCTGCGGCCCGCGCCGATCGATGGCTTCGCAAAGGCCCTGCTCGAGGTGCTCCAGGCCGGTGACAGCGAGGCCCAGGCCCTGGGGGCCGAGCTGTCCGCTTTGTTCGAGGCTGTCGGCGGCCCCCTGTGAGCCGGCGGCCCCGCGGTCCAAAGGCCAGGGGCGGGTCGGGCGCTGACCCTCGGGACGGAGCGCCGTAGCCCGTCGATGCGCCGAGCAGGACCGGCTGGTCCGGGGTTCGCGCTGCAGAGCGGCGCGGATCGGCGCCGCCCCGCGCCGGAGCGACGCCCCGTTTTCTGCGGGGGGCCGCGTCTCGGCCCGGATCGGTCCTGCGTAGCCTCACCACCATGGATCAAGACCCCGAGTCGTTCCTCGCGCTGCCGCCGCGCTTCGATCCCGGCGAGCCGCCCGAATCCGCCGCCCAGGGTTTCGCCGCCTCCTTGGCCTCGCGCCGCTCGGTGCGCGACTTCAGCCCCGAGCCGGTCTCGCGCGCCACGATCGAAGCCCTGGTGCGCTCCGCCACCAGCGCGCCCTCGGGCGCCAACAAGCAGCCCTGGCGTTTCGTGGCCGTGGGGGATCCCGAGCTCAAGCGGCGCATCCGCCTGGCCGCCGAGGAGGAGGAGCGCGCCTTCTACCAGCGCCGCGCCAGCCAGCGCTGGCTCGACGACCTGCGGCCCCTCGGCACGGACTGGGAAAAGCCTTTCCTCGAAATCGCCCCCTGGCTGATCGTGGTCTTCCGCCTGACCCGCGCCGACGACGGCGGCCAGGTCTACTATGCGGAGGAATCGGTCGGCATCGCCACGGGCTTCCTGCTGGCCGCCATCCACCGCGCCGGTCTGGTGGCCCTGACGCACACACCGAGCCCGATGCGCTTCCTCGAAGCCCTGCTCGGGCGCGGCGAGCACGAGCGCGCCTACATGCTGATCCCGGTGGGCCACCCGGCCCCGGGGGCCCGCGTACCCCGCCACGCCCTCGAGCGCCGCCCGCTGACCGACAGCCTGATCTTCGATCCGCAGAGCCGCCCGCCCGGCGGGTCCTGACCGGCGCCGAGGAGCCAGGCCCTTCCGAGGCTTCGCCCGAGCCGTTGGAGGCTGGGTTCAAAGCTTGGTCGGTACCGCAGCAACCAGGCTGATCAAGACCGGTTCGAGGGCCTCTTGGTAGTCGATTATCGCTTGAATTTCGTTCGCAATGTCGGGGATCAGCTTCCAGTTCATCATGTAGTTGCAGGAGAACAGCCAGCATTCGGGATGTGCGACGTTCGCTCCCATCGGCGAGAGGACGGTCGTGAAGCGAGGATCCGGGCTGTAGGCTGGATCGCCGATGCAGACGATCGGCCCCACGCGAATCCAGCCGATCTTGGGACGGTGATAGGCATCGAAACCCTCCAGGTCTGCGACGATCGCATTGCGCTTTCGGACTTCGAGAGCTCGGTTCAACTCATCGAGGTTCTGTAGCTCCTTTTGTATGACCTCTCGGAGGTAGCTGTACTGTGGGGAGGCCTTATCGAGCTTGCGTTTCTGTGGGTTGTAGGTCTTTTGGCTGGCGATGCTGTCTAGAGCACTATGAGTCTGGGTGCCCGAGAGCTTAGGCAGCATACGCAAATGCGCACTCTTCCCGAAGGGAGTCTCATCATAATTCTTAAGCAGGAATTCTGGGAACCGGGGAAGACAAGACTCGAGATCTCCGAGTTCCTCGTTGATTGTGATGGGTTCGTCGGGGTCTATGTCGTGTCGAGAGAATAGCGGTTCCAACCAATCCCAGTCCTGTCCATAGAACTCGAACAGTACGTCTCCTAGCCTACGACCGTATACGCGCTTGTCGTATTTCAAGCGGACCCAGGGCTCACCGCGGGGCTCCTCGAGCTGCGGACCTCCAAGCTCACCACCTGATTCACCATCTGATGCGCTTAGCCGCAAATTTTCCCCTCCCTCCAATTCGCTCCGGACCAGGCCTTCGACCACTAATGCGTCGGGGGAGGCTGGGCCCGAGGGCTCCCTCAGGCCTTCATCCGGGGTTCCGTTTCGCAGAGCCAGAAAGCTCCCCAGGGCCGTCACCGCCAAGGCCACCGCCAAGAAGACATGGTTTTTTTTCATATGGGTACGAGCCGAGTGTGGCTCCGTGTAAACTTACTCCTTCGGTAGCGGTCCTTTTTCGCAGACAGCTTGAGGTCGCCCCCGGCTTCGGTCTACGGTTTCCTGGAATCCTAAGGCTGCTCCGGCATGTGCCTCGGGGGGACAGGGAACTGATCGGAGCTTCCAGTGCCGAGG
>JBIKLM010000497.1:0-3149 GCA_044359835.1 Planctomycetota bacterium | reverse complement strand
GCGGCGTGCGGATCTCGTGGCTCATGTTGGCCAAGAACTCGCTCTTGGCCCGGCTGGCGGCCTCGGCCAGATCGCGCAGGCGCGCCAGCTCCTGCTCGCGCTGGCGCTGGGCGGTGATGTCGGAGGTGATGCCGAGCACCCCGAACGGTTGCCCCTGGGGATCGATCAGCGGCACCTTGCTGCTGTCGATCCAGGTCTGGCTGCCGTCGGACAGGGTCTGGCTCTCGACCTGGTGCAGCCGCGGCTGCCCCGTGAGCATCACCAGGGTGTCCTCGTTGCGATAGGCCTCCGTCTCGACCCGCGTCCAGGGCAGGTCCTGGTCGCGCAGGCCGACGATCTGCGCGGGCTGCTCGAAGCCGGCCAAGCGCGCGAAGGCCCGGTTGCAGCCCAAATAGCGGCTCTTGCGATCCTTCCAGAAAATCCGGTACGGGATCGTCTCGACCACCAAGCGCAGGATCTCGGCCTGCGCGCGCATGGCCTGCTCGCGGGCCTCGTGGTCGCTGACGTCGCAGTGCGTTCCGACCATGCGCAGGGGTTGGCCCTGGGCATCGCGCTCGATGATGCGGCCTCGGCACATGACCGCGCGAAAACGGCCATCCTTGTGCTTGAGCCGCAGCAGGGCCTCGTAGTGCGGCGTTTTGCCCGCGGCGTGCTCCGCCACGGCGCGCTCGTTGAGCCCACGATCGTCGGGATGGACGCGCCGCCGCCAGGTCTCGATGTCGGAGCTGCGCTGGGCTTCGGTCAGTCCCAGCATGGCCGCGGAGCGCCCGTCGCACAGCAGCCGGTCCTCGCTCCAGCGCAGATCCCACATGCCCAGGCCGCCGCTGTCCAGGGCCAGGTCGAGCCGCTCGCGCTCTTCGTCCGCCTGCTGGCGGGCCGCCAGCAGCTGGGCTTCGCGCTGCTTCTCGGCGGTCACGTCCTGGCAGAATCCGATCACCCGCGCTTGGCCGTCCTCGCCGACCCTGCGGCTGATGCGTTTGGCCAGCCAGAGCTCGCGGCCGTCGGCGGTGCGCACGCGGTTGTGCAGGCGCCTTTCGACGCCGTCGCGGGCGACCTCCGCCAGGGCGGTCTGGACCGACGCCAAGTCTTCGGGGTGGACCACGCTGGGGATGAAATCCTCGCGGTCCCAGGCCTCGCGCGGGTAGCCCCAGTCCTCTGCGGAGGGCGAGAGATAGAGGAACCGGCGCGCGGCCGGGTCCCACTCCCAGGCGATCACATCGCGGTTTTCCTGCAGCAGCCCGGAGAGGCGCGCGTCGCTGTCCGCCAGCAGCGCCGCGGCGTGCCTTTCGGCGCTGATGTCGAGCACCACCGAGTCGATCACCGGCTGGCAGTTCTCGTCGAGCAGGCGGCGGCCCTGCTCGCGGATCCAGCGCCGCTCTCCGTGGGCGTCGCACAGGCGGTATTCCACCCAAAAGGCACCCTCGGACTCGAGGGCCGCGGCGCGCCGCGCGCGATCCTCGGGGTGCACCAGATCGGCCCAGGTCAGCTCGCCGCGCTCGAACTCGCCCGCCCCGTAGCCGGACAGCAGGGCCACCCGACGGCTGGCGGAAAGCACCCGCGGCGAGCCCTCGGCCCGCACGCGCAGGTAGCCGCCGTGCAGGTTGTCGAGCAGCGCTTCCAAGCGGCGCTGCGCGGCCTGCCGAGCCGATTCCTGCTGGCGCTGCTCTTCGACCTCGACGCAGCTGCCGACGAACCCCAGGAACTCCCCCGCAGCCCCGAAGCGGGGCGCGCCCTGATCGAGGATGCGCCGGTGCTGGCTGTCGTGCCGGCGCAGGCGGTACTCCATCGAAAAGGGCTGGCGAGCGTAGAAGTGCTGCAGGTAGGTGGCCAGGCAGCGCTCGCGGTCCTCCGGGTGCACCGACTGCTCCCAGCCCATGTCGCGCTCCTGGGCCAGGGAGCGGCCGGTGAAGGTCAGCCAGCGCTGGTTGAACCAGTCGACGCTGGCGTCGATGGTGCTGGTCCAGATCATGAACGGAGCGCTGTCCGCCAGCTCGCGGAAGCGCTGTTCCGAGCTCTGCAGGTTGCGCTCCAGGCGGCGCAGCTCGGTGACGTCTTGGACGCAGACCAGCGCCCCGGCCGGCCGGCCCGCGCCGTCGATCCAGCGGCTGGCAGCCAGCCGGCAGAGCAGCAGCGCGCCTCCGGGGCCGGGCAGTTCCAGGTCGAGCTCCGCCGACCCGCTTTGGGCCAGCTCCCCCAGCATGCCGGCGATCCGCTCGGAGGCGTTGGGGGCGGCCAATTCGCTCAGGGCGCGGCCCACGAGTTCCTTTGACGAGCGGCCGCAGAGCCGCTCGAAGACCGGATTGGCGACACGCACGCGACCGAACTCGTCCAGCTCGACCAGCGCAACCGGCGAGCCCTGCAGGGCCTCCCGGATCGGGCCCACGGTTCGGTTGCTGCGCGAATGCTGCCTGATGGAGCACAAGCAAGCGCCGATCAGGCCCGCGAGCAGGATCTGGCCCACGGCCCAGAAGCCACCCGGGCCGCCCCACACGACGAAGGCGAACAGCAGGCTGACGCAGGCGACCCGCGGGTCCCCCACGCGAAACCAAGCCAGCTGGGCGGACGGCGGTCGGGGCTGAGCGCAGGCTGCAACCTGAGGCGGGTCGTCAGCCGAGGATCGAAACATCGGGGCCGTGGGAAAAATTGGGCAGCAGGAACCGGGGCTATCGAGAATCCCCCCGGGTGGTCTGAAACCCGATTTCCGTGGTCAGTCGGGGCTCTGCCGCCCCGAAGGGCCTCCGCTTCCCGCGCCGCCGGTCCTTGTTTCCCCCCCACCGGGGCTCGCCTGGGGCTGCGTTCCCCCCCCGCCCGGCTGGGCTCAGGATCAGGCCCCCGGCTCCGCGACGGCAGCGCTGGATTTCGACGCCGCCGGCGCCGCCGGGTGCGACAGCCCACGGAAGGCACCCTGCCGGATGCCCGGCAGCTGCGCACCGGGCAGCGCTGCGCCAGCGCCGCGACTCGCTCGCAGACGCCCGAACTCCCCCGAATCGCCGGTGGCGGATCCCCTCGAGCGTGAGCGGGGCTAGGGCTGGGTCAGAGGCTGGGAAAAAATCGGCGCGCAGCGACGATCCCAGCCTCTGCGGCCGCCGGATGGCGGCCCAAAGGCATGCTGACAGCCTGGTCTGACTGCTCGGGCGCAGCCCGAGACG
>JBIKLM010000096.1:0-11356 GCA_044359835.1 Planctomycetota bacterium | reverse complement strand
GCAGCCTTGGGGCGGCGCGAGCGGAGACGGGGCGCGAGGACCCCGGGAGGTCCGGAGCCGAGAGCGGAGCGGGGGGGCGAGGCGTAGCGGGGAGGGTTGGGGGTGGATCTTGGGGAGGGATTTGGGGAGGCTCGGGGCGCTGCCGAGCGGTGGCCTCCACTCTTCCAACGATGACCGAACTGGCTTCTTCCGACCGTCTCCACAAGCTCGAGCGCCTCCGGGAGCTCGGGGTCGATCCGTATCCGGCGCGGGGGGTCGTGGCGAAACCGGTGGCGGAGGCCTTGGCCGCGCTCGGCAGCAAGGCGGAGCCCGGGGTGCTGCATGGGCAGCGGGTCACGCTGGCGGGGCGCCTGCTCGGGCTGCGCGATTTCGGCAAATTGATCTTCGCGCCGCTGCTCGACCGCACCGGGCGCATCCAGATCGGGCTCGAGAAGGACCGGCTCGGGGCGGCCTGGGAACAGCGCAAGCTCTGGGACGGCGGCGACCTGGTCGGCGTCAGCGGGGTGCTCGGGTTCAGCCAGAAGGGCGAGGCCACCCTGTGGGTCGAGGAGCTCCAGCTGCTCTGCAAGGCGGTCGCCGCGCCGCCGGAGAAGTGGCACGGGCTGGTCGACAAGGAGCTGCGCTATCGGCGCCGCTACGTGGACCTGTGGAGCACGCCTGGGGTGCTCGACGTATTCGTCACCCGCTCCAAGGTGCTGGCCTGGATCCGTTCGTTCCTGATCGGGCAGGGCTACCTGGAGGTCGAGACGCCGACCCTGCACCCGATCGCCGGGGGCGCCACGGCGCGGCCCTTCATCACCCACCACAACGCCCTCGGTACCGACCTGTTCCTGCGCATCGCGCCGGAGCTGTACTTGAAGCGCCTGATCGTCGGCGGGCTCGAGCGCGTCTTCGAGGTCAGCCGCAACTTCCGCAACGAAGGCCTGTCCCAGCGCCACAATCCGGAATTCACCATGCTGGAGCTCTACGAAGCCCAGGCGGACTACCGGCGCATGATCGAGATCTTCGAGCAGATCGTGGCCGGGCTGGCCGAGGAGATCCTCGGCACCACCGAGATCACCTTCCGCGGGCAGGCCTACAGCCTGAAGGCGCCCTTCGAGCGCCAGAGCTACTTCGACCTGTTCGAACGCCACGCCGGTTGCCGCTTCCACGACCGCCCGGCGGTCTTGGCCAAGGCCAAGGAGCTCAAGCTCGATGCGCGCGCCGCCGCCGCCAGCGACAGCGCCTACTTCAAGCTGGCCAACGACGTCTACGAAGCCTGCGTGGAGGACCACCTGCGCGGGCCGATCTTCGTCACCGACTATCCGATCGAGATCAGCCCCCTGGCCAAGGCGCGGCCCGATGATCCGCGGGTCGCCGAGCGCCTGGAGCTGTTCCTGGGCGGCATGGAGCTCGGCAACGGCTTCAGCGAGCTCAACGACCCCGCCGAGCAGCAGCGGCGCTTCGAGGAACAGGTCGAGAGCAAGGACCCGGAAGCCCCCGGCGAGGTCGACACCGACTACGTCCAGGCGCTCGAATTCGGCATGCCCCCCACCGCGGGCCTCGGCATCGGCATCGACCGGCTGGTGATGGTGCTGACCGGCCAGGACTCGATCCGCGACGTGCTGCTGTTCCCGGCCATGCGCCGCGAACAGCCGGCCGGCGAGGCCCCCTCCGGCGAAGAGACCGCCGCCCGGGCGGCGCCCTGACAGGCTGAGAAGAAATCGACTCGGCCTACGCCCGAGCGGTCAGACCCGCCTGTCAGCATGCCTTTGGGCCGCCATCCGGCGGCCACAGAGGCTGGGATCGTCGCATCGCGCCGATTTTTGCCCAGCCTCTGAGGCGTACTTGCCGGATCGCCTGTGGAGCTTCGGCCAGGGGCCTCGTGGCGGCGCCTGGCAGCGGCCCGGACGCCGGCGGCGCCCGGGACCGCCGGGATCCCGGTGTTTCGCCGCCCGCCGGGGCGCGGATACCCTCTGGCGCCGCTCGGCGCATCCGAGCCCCCCGCGTGTACCGCACCTTCCTCTCCTGGCGCTACCTGGTCACCCGCCGCGCCAACTTCATCGGCGTGATGGGCATCTTCGTGGCCGTGGGGGCCCTGATCCTGATCCTCTCGATCATGACCGGGTTCCTCGACATGACCCGGCAGATGATCCGCGGGGGCCTGTCCGACCTGGTCGTGACCCCCTTCACCGAGGGCCAGCTGCGCGAGCCGGCCGAGGAGCTGCTGAGCGTGGCGCGCCGCGACCCGCGGGTCGTGGCGGCCAGCGCGCGCCTGGTCTGGTGGGGCATGCTCGGCCAGGGCGGCGACGGCACCCACCGCACCGAGCGCCTGTTCTCGGACCCGGCCTTCGGCGGCCAGGGCATCGTCGAGATGGTCGGCGTCGACGTGGCCACGCCGGTGCGCGCCCTCGAGGCCCTGTTGGCCCTGTGGCTGCCGCGCCTGGGCCTGCCCTACCGTCCGCCGATCATCCAGGACGAGCTGGACACCACCGGGCTCTTGGCGGCCCTCGAGCGCCCGCCCCTGGCGGGCCGCCGCTCGGCCCCGGTGCCACAGCCGCTGCTGCCCTTCAACCTGCCCAGCTCGGCGCGCGAGCGCGAAGGCCGCCCGCTGGAGGCCGTGCTGGTCGGCGAGCGCCTGTTCCACACCCTGCGCCTGACCCGCGGTGAAGAGCTCGAGCTGGCCACGGTGGTGCCGGATCTGTCGGGCAACCTGGCCCAGGCCAAGCGCCGCTTTGTGGTCGCCGGCACCTTCCGCACCCAGGACAACGACACCGACGGACGGCGCCTGTACCTCGATCGGCGCGTGCTGGCGGACTTCCTCAACCTGCGCAGCGGCGACGACCGCCGGCTGCTGGACTACACCGAGATCGTGGTCAAGGTCGCCGACTACCAGCGCGACGCAGGCCCGCTCAAGCGCGAGCTCTCCGAGTCCCTGCTGGCCGCGGGCTTGATCGAAGGCGACCGGGAATTCGGCGCCTATGACGGCCAGGTGCGCACCTGGGAAGACTTCCGCCAGAGCCTGCTCGGCGCGATCCAGAACGAGCGCGTGCTGATGGCGATCATGCTCTCGCTGATCCTGGTGGTGGCCGGCTTCACGATCTTCTCGATCCTGACCATGATGGTGATCGAGAAGCGCCGCGACATCGGCATCCTGAGCGCCCTGGGCGCCACGCGCCGCGGCATCCTGGTGACCTTCCTGCTGATCGGCTTCTGGAATGCCCTGCTCGGGACCTCCTTGGGAGCCTTGGCGGGTATCCAGGGCGCCCGCCACATCGACGCCATCGAGCGCTGGCTCTCGAACCAGATCGGATACCAGATCTTCGATCGTTCGGTGTACTACTTCGACGAGATCCCGGCCCGCATCGAACCCGCCGCGGTCTTTTGGATCGTGTTCGGGGCCTTCGCCTGCACGCTCCTGTTCGCGGCCATCCCGGCTTGGCGGGCGGGCCGTCTCGATCCCCTGGCCGCCCTGCGCTACGAGTGATGCCGAGCGGCGAAGCCAAGGCCGGTCAGAGCGGCGTGTTGCGCGCGGAGGCGATCCACAAGTCGTTCCGCGTGGGCGATCGCGAGCTGGGGGTGCTGCACGGCGTGGACCTCGAGCTGCCCGCCGGCCAGAGCGCGGCCCTGGTGGGCGCCTCGGGCGCCGGCAAGTCGACCCTGCTGCACATCCTGGGCCTCTTGGACACGCCCAGCTCGGGCAAGGTCTGGTTCGAAGGCCAGGACGCCTGGGCCCTCGGCCCGGAGCGCCGAGCCGAGCTGCGCAACCGGCGCGTCGGCTTCGTGTTCCAGTTCTATCACCTGCTGGCGGAGCTGGATGCGGTCGAGAACGTGCTCCTGCCCGCCATGATCACCCACGGGCGCGGCGCCTACCTGCGCCGCTCGCGCGGCCTGCGCGATCGGGCGCGCGCCATGCTCACGGATTTCGGCCTGGGCGATCGCTTGGGGCACAAGCCGGGCATGCTCTCGGGCGGCGAGCGCCAGCGCGTGGCCTTGGCGCGGGCGCTGTTCAACGACCCTGCGCTGCTGATCTGCGACGAGCCCACCGGCAACCTCGACAGCCAGACCGGCGAGAAGGTGCTCGAGCTCCTGTTCGCCGAGCAGGCCCGCCGGCAGGTCAGCCTGCTGATCGTGACCCACGATCCGCGCGTCGCGGCGCGCTGCAGCACCGTGTTCGAGATGAAGGATGGACGGCTCGAGGGGGTGCGCGCGGGGGGCGCCCGGGCGTGAGCGCGGGCGGCCGGGGAGCGCGCCGGGCCGGGCGCGGGCAGCGGGCCCCGGGGGCCGCTGCTGCGGGGGCCAGCGGGCCCGCAGGCGCACCTGCGGACGGGCGCGAGGCCGGCGCCCAAGCGGGCCGGGGCGCGGCCGCCCCTCGGGCGCCTGCCGCGCGCCGCAGCGCGGAATCGGCCGCCGCCGCGAAGGCCCCGGCGCGAGCGACCCCCGAGAGCGAGCAATCGCTGGGCATCGAACGCCGCGCGCGCCTCTACGCCCATGTGCGCGAGGCCCACGCCAGCGAACAGGCCGAGGACTACGTCGAGGCGATCGCCGAGCTGCTCGACAGCGGCGGGCGCGCGCGGGTGGCCGACCTCAAGCACATCTTCGGCGTCAGCCACGTGACCGTCAGCAAGACCGTGGCGCGCCTCGTGCGCGACGGCCTGGCCAGCAGCCCGCGCCGCGGCGCGATCGACCTGACCCCCGCGGGCCGCAACCTGGCGCAGCATTGCGCCGCGCGCCACGGCATCGTGCTGCGCTTCCTGCGCGCGCTGGGGCTCGACGAGGCCAGCGCCCAGCTCGACGCCGAAGGCATCGAGCACCACGTGGGCCCGCGCACGCTCGAGCTGTTCGAGCGCTTCGCCGAGCGCGAGGGCGGCTGAAGCGGGGCCGCCCGGCGGCTGGAACAACGCCAGCGACGGGGAAGCATCGGAGGATCGGCGCGACCCCGGGCGCCAAGGACGCACCGGATCCTCGCCACGACGCGGCGCAAGGTCGTGCCCGGGGCTCGCTGATCCAGCGACTGGCCGAGGTTTCCGTGCCCCTCCCCCAGCGCGGCCTGGGTCCGAGGCCCACGGGGCGGTCCGCGCCGGGCGCCGGCATCTCGGCGCAAAGTCACCGGGGCGCAGTCGGCCGTCCTGCGGTCCCGAAGCGTAGGCGGGCGACCCGCGGCGGCCTCCGCCGCCGCCAGGGGTGCCAGGCGGCCGGGCCCGGGGGGGCAGCGGTCCGCCAGGGCCCAGTCCCGGGCATCCAAATCTTTCCTTGGACTAGATCCAGGGCGGCGACCGAGCTATGGTAGCCGTGACTACCGTAGCCATGGCTACCGATCCTACCCACCCCCTCGGCCGCGCCGCTCGCAGACCTGGACTGACCCTGGCCACCGGCTTGGCCACCGGCCTAGCCACGGCCCTGGGATTGCTGGCCTGCGCGCGCTCCCCGGAGCCGGCCTCGGGCGGGCCCTCCAGCGCCGCTTCGAGCGGCCCGCGGGTGCTGGCCACGGTGACCATGCTGGCCGACGGGGCCGCGGCGCTGCTCGGCGAGAGCGGGCGGGTCGACGTGCTGATCGGGCCCGGGGTCGATCCGCACCTGTACCGTCCGACCCGCGACGACATGGGCCGGCTCCTGGAGGCGGACCTGGTCCTGGCGGTGGGCCTGCACCTCGAAGCCAACCTGGAGGGCAGCCTCGAGCGCCTCGCGGCGGACGCGCAGGGGCCGGCGCGCTTGTGGCAGCTCGGCGCGGCCCTCGAGCCCGCGGCCCTGCTCGGCACGCCGGTCGGCGACCAGGGCCTCGAGAGCCACGATCCCCACGTGTGGATGGATCTGCCCCTGTGGTCCCAGGGCATCGGCAGCCTGGCGAGCGAGCTCGGGCGGCGCTGGCCCGGTCAAGCGGCCTCGATCGACGCGCGCGCCGCGGCCTACCGGGCCGAGCTCGAGCGCCTCGACGGCTACCTGGCCGCTTGCATCGCTTCGATCCCGCCCGAGCGCCGGGTGCTGGTCACGGCCCACGACGCCTTCCGCTACTTCGGACGCCGCTACGGGCTCGATGTGCGCGGGCTGCAAGGGCTTTCGACCGAGTCCGAGGCCGGGCTCAAGGAGCTGGCCGAGCTGGTCGAGTTGCTGGTCGAGCGGCGCATCCCCGCGGTGTTCGTGGAGAGCTCGGTGCCCGAGCAGGGCGTGCGCGCGCTGATCGCCGGGGCTGCCGAGCGCGGCTTCGAGGTGGCCCTCGGCGGCGTGTTGTATTCGGACGCCACCGGGCCCGCCGGATCCCCGGCGGGCACGCTGGTCGGCATGCTCGCCAGCAACGCCGAAACGATCGCTCGCGGGCTCGGCGGCCAGCCGCCGGCCGGGGGCTTCCCGGCCTGGGCGAGCGCGGGCGCTTCCGCTTCCGGAGCGAGCGCAGCCCCGTCAGCGCTCCAAGCAGCGTCCAGCGGGCAGGAGAAGCACCCATGATCTGGCTGCAGAACGGCAGCGCCGCGGCGGACCCGGCCTTGGCCGAGGTGCCGCTCAGCGTCGCGGGCTTGACCGCCGGGTACGGGGATCGGCCGGTGTTCGCCGACCTGGACTTCAGCCTGCCGCGCGGCGAATTGCTGGCGGTGATCGGCCCCAACGGCGCCGGCAAGAGCACGCTGCTCAAGTCCCTGCTCGGCCTGAGCCGGCCCTGGTCCGGCCGGGTGCGCTTCTTCGGCCGCTCCCTGGACCAGGCGCGGGCGCGCATCAGCTACGTACCCCAGCGCGAGGAGGTCGACTGGGAGTACCCCGCCAGCGCCCGCGAGGTGGTCGAGATGGGGCGCTATCCGCGCGCGGGACTGTGGCGCCGGCTCGATGCAAAGGACCGCTACGCCGTGGATGCGGCCCTCGCGCGGGTCGGGCTCGAGCGCCAGGCGGATGCGCCCATCGGTCGCCTCTCCGGCGGCCAGCAACAGCGCGTGTTCCTGGCCCGCGCCCTGTGCAGCGGCGCCGAGCTGTTCCTCCTGGACGAGCCCTTCGCCGGCCTCGATGCCAAGAGCGAAGCGGACCTGCACCGCCTGCTGGCGGAGCTGGTCGCCGAAGGGCGCTCGGCCCTCGTCGTGCACCACGACCTGGGCACGGTCGCCGCGCGCTTCCACCGCGCCCTGCTGCTCGGCGGCGGCGCCCCGCGCCTCGGCCCGGTGGCCGAAGTGCTCGCGCCCGAGCTGCTCGAGCGCGCCTACGGGTCGCGCCCCTCCGCCTGAGCCCGGCGGCGCCCCGGTTTGGACCTCGAACTCCTCTGGCGCGCGCTGCGCCTGGACGCCGGGCCGAACCATGCCTGGGTGGCCTCCGCCCTCGCGCTGCTGGGCGCCGCCGCGGGGCAGGTCGGCAGCTTCGCGCTGCTACGCCGGCGGGCCCTGTTGGTCGACGTCTTGGGGCATGCCACCCTGCCCGGGGTGGCCGGCGCGTTCCTTTTGGCCCAAGCCTTGGGTTACGAGCCGCGCTCCCTCGCCTGGCTCTGGCCGGGCGGGGCCCTGAGCGCGGCCCTGGCGGCCCTGGCCGCAGACCGGCTGCTGGCGCACACGCGGCTCGAACCGGACGCGGTGCTCGGGGCGGTCCTGGCCTCCAGCTTCGGTCTGGGCCTGCTGCTGCTCTCCCACATCCAGGCCACTCAGGGAGCCGCCAGCGCCGGACTCGACCGGCTGCTGTTCGGACAGGCGGCGGCCCTGCAGCGCGGCGACGCCCTGGCCATGCTGGCCCTGGCGCTGCTGGCCTGCGCCTGCGCCAGCCTGTATGGCCGGCGGCTGCGGACCCTGGCCTTCGATCCCGGCTTCGCCCGCCTGGCCGGCTTTGGGCCCGAGGGGCTCGATCGGCTGCTGCACGGGCTGCTGGGCCTGGTGGCGCTGGCGGCCTTGCCGGCAGTGGGCGCCGTGCTGGCGGTGGCGCTGGTGGTGCTGCCCGCCGCCACAGCCCGTTTGTGGAGCGATTCGGCGCGGCGCATGAGCTCGATCGCCATCGGGATCGGCGCGGGCGCCGGGTACCTGGGGGCGGCCCTGTCGCGGGCCGCGCCGAAGCTCAGCACGGGCCCCCTGCTCGTGTGCCTGCTGGGTGCCGCGTTCACCGCGAGCCTGCTGCTGGCGCCGCGCCACGGGCTCTTCTGGCGCGGCCTGCGCCGCCGCTCGGCCCTCCAGCGCGGGCGCGCCCAGCGCGCGACCCCATGAGCGCCCCGGACTGGTCGCGGCTCCTGTCCCTGGACCTGCCCGCGCTGCTCAGCGGCTCGGCCCTGGCCCTGGCCGGCAGCTCGGCGGGCACGCTGCTCGTGCTGCGCCGCCAGGGCCTGTTCGCCGACGGTCTGTCCCACGCCGTGCTGCCCGGCGTGGTGCTGGCCTACCTGTGGAGCGGCAGCCGCGCGCCCGGCGCGCTGCTCGCCGGCGGCCTGTGCGCCGGGCTGCTCTTGGCCGCGGCCACGCGCGCCACGGCGCGCCGCGTGCCGCTGGATCCCTCGGCGATGTTGGGCGCCCTCTATCCGCTGTTCTTCGCGCTGGGGTTGCTCTTGCTCGAAAGCCAGAGCGGCGGGGATCTGGACCTGGCCCCCAGCCATGTGCTGTTCGGCCAGCTCGAACAGCTGGCCTGGCGGGCGCCAGAGGACCTCGCCGGTTGGCTGGACCCCGCCAGCTATCGGCGCCTGCCGTGGCTGTTCTGGCAGAGCTTCCTCTTGTCGTTCGCCAGCCTGCTCTGGCTCGCCCTGGCCGGCCGGGCCCTGTTCGTGGCGGGTTTCGATCCGGTCGGCGCGCGCCTGCTGGGCCTGAGGCCGGCGCTGTTCGAAGGCTTGACGCTGGTCTCGAGCGCAGCCATCGCGGTGGGACTGTTCCAGGTGGGCGGGGTCGTGCTGGCCCTGACCCTGCTGCTCGTGCCCGCCGCCTGCGCGCGGCTATTGACCGACCGCTACCGGGTGCAGTTCCGCCTGGCCGCCCTGCTCGGGATCGGGCTGGTCTGGGCGGGTTATGGCCTGGCCGTGTTCCTGCTGCCGGCCCTGCTCGGCACGCAGAGCCTGTCCGCCGCTGGCGGGATCGGCAGCCTGGCCGGACTGCTGCTCCTCTGGCTCGCGCGCTTCGGGCCGCGGCGTGCGCGGCGCTGAGCGAGGCGCCGGCTCGCCGAGCCCTGAGCGCGCCGCCCCGATCCGGTCCCCGACGGGCTCCGGGACGATCCCGCCGGCGGACCGGGCTCCCGCGGGTCCCGGCTCCGCGTTCCGGCCGGCGACCTCGGGGACCCACCGGCCTGGGGGGGCTCGATCGGGCCCTTCCCCGGTCGTAGAAGGTTCGATCCACAGCGGGCGCTGCGTACACTCGCCGCCCCCCCCGGAACCCCGCCTACGAGCCCCAAGCATCCCCATGGCCCACGAACTCGCTCCCCTGCCCTACGCCCACGACGCGCTGGCCCCGACGATCAACAAGCGCACCATGGAGCTGCACCACGGCATGCACCATGCGGCCTACGTCAAGAACCTGAACGCGGCCCTCGAGAAGCACCCGGCCCTGTTCAACAAGTCGATCGACGAATTGGTCCGCGACCTCGCCAGCGTGCCGGACGACATCCGCAACGCGGTGCGCAACAACGGCGGCGGCCACTGGAACCACAGCCTGTTCTGGACCTTGATGGGCCCGAACAAGGGCGGCAACCCGAAGGGCGAGATCCAGAAGGCGATCGACTCGGTCTTCGGCAACTTCGAGCAGTTCAAGGAGAAGTTCAACGCCGCCGGCGCGGGCCAATTCGGCTCGGGCTGGGTCTGGCTGACCCTCTCGCCCCAAAAGCGCCTCGAGATCGTGGCCACCCCCAACCAGGACACGCCGATCTCCATGGGCCACCAGGTCGTGCTCGGGAACGACGTGTGGGAACACGCCTACTACCTGACCTACGAGAACCGCCGGCCCGAGTACCTGAAGGCCTGGTGGAACGTGGTCAATTGGGACGCGGTCGAAGCGCGCTTCCTCAAGCAACGCGGCTGATCCGCCCCGGGGAGTTGGGACGTTCGGCTCGGGCTCGGGCTCAGGCCGAAAGCCAGGCCGCAAGACAGGCCAGCGAGCCTTTGCGGCCGGTAGCGAGCGGGCCGCGATCCGGCGTCCCCGAGTCCGGGATCGTCGCTGCGCGCCGATTTTTTCCCAGCCTCTGACAGGCTGAGAAAAAGTCGACTCGGGCTGCGCCCGAGCAGACAGAGCAGCCCGTCAGATGCCCTTTGGGCCGCCATCCGGCGGCCGCAGAGGCTGGGATCGTCGCTGCGCGCCGATCCCAGCCTCTGACCGATCGCGGCCTTGGCGGCAAGGGCCCGGCGCAGCTCGGATCAGCGCGGCACGGGCCCCGCGCTCCCCTGGCCCCTCGGCGGGGCCCGTGCGCGCGGCAGGCGGAGTTCGAACGACGCGCGCGGGAGCAGGAGCGCGGGATGGGATGCGCGCCGGAAGCAGCGCGCTCGCGCACCAACGGCACGTTCCTTGGGGCCGCCCTGGTCGCCCGACGAGAGATCCCCGAAGATCGCGCCATGCCCCGCCCCCGCAGCTGGCTCCTCGTGCGCCCAGGCCATCCGGGCGGCGTGGCCGGCAACGACCGCAGCGCCGAGCGCTGGCGGGCTCAGCTCGCCAGCCTGCCGGAGCTGGTCTCGGCGCTGCTCGGGCCCTTCGATCCCGAGGCCCCCCTGCCCTTCGAAGCGGGCCCCGAAGGGCTGCTGGCCTTGCACGCCGAGAAGAGCGAACGGGCGGTGAGCGCCTTCGCCGCACGCTGTCCCGGCCGCCCGATCCTGCTGGCCCTGGGGGGCACCGACGCCTATGCCGAGGGCGGCTGGAGCGCGGCCTCGACCCGCGCGCTGGACCTGGCCACGGCGATCCTGTGCTTCCACGAGCTGCTCGCGGAGCGGCTGGACCGGCCCGCTTGGCGCGCGAAGGCCTGGCTGCTGCGCCCGAGCGCCGAGCCGATCGAAGCGGCCGAACGCGCCGCCCTGTGCCGGCCCGCCCCGCCCTTCCGGGCCCTGCTGCTGGCCAACCTGCGGGCAGTCAAGGCGCCCCTGCTGGCCGCCCTGGCCAGCGAGTTGCTGCCCGCGGATCTGCCGCTCGAGATCGAGCACTACGGCCTGCCCCTGGACCCCCGTTTGCAGACGGAGCTCGAGCGCTTGGCTTCCCCGCGCTGCCGGTTCCTCGGCCCGCTCGCGCCCGCCGCCGCCCGGCAGGCCCTGGCGCGCTGCCACCTGCTGCTCAACACCTCGGCCGCCGAGGGCGCCAGCAACGCCCTCGTCGAGGCCCTGGCCTCCGGCATCCCGGTGCTGGCCAGCCGCGTGCCCGGCAACCTGGGCCTGCTGGGCCCCGCGCACCCCGGCCTGTTCCCCCCCGGCGACGCTGGCGCCCTGGCAGAGGCCCTGATCCGCTTCACCCGGGACGCCCGCTTCCGCTCCGAC
>JBIKLM010000496.1:0-3154 GCA_044359835.1 Planctomycetota bacterium | reverse complement strand
CGCCTCCAAAACCCGGTCGGGGGCGATGTCCAGGGATTCCAGGGCCAGCCCATAGCGCCTGGCCGGGTAGGCGTAGCTCGGGTGGGAGCAGAGCAGGCGCGCGCGCATCAGGCGCGGCGCCAGGGCGCGCCAGCCCCGATCCAGGTCCTCGAGCTCGGCTTCGAGGGCCGCCAGGCGCGGCTCGAGCCGCGCCGCGAGGTCGGGCCAGCGCCGGGCGATGGCGGCCGCGGCCAGCTTGGCCTGCTCGCGGGCCAGCGTCGGATCGAGCCAGGTCTGCGGGCGCAATCCCGCGTGGCTGTGCTCTCCGGCCCCGTGGCTGTGGGTCACGCTCTCGAACTCGATCCAGTCGGGCTCGACGGCCCGCGCGGTCTCGACCAGCCGGCTGCGGCTCAGGCTGGCGGTTTCGAGCCAGGGCTCGTAGCCGGCGCCCTGGCACAGCACCAGGCCGGCGGATTGCAGCAGGGCCAGGGCCCCGTCGTCGGGCATCCAAAAGGCCGGGTCCGCGCCCGCCGGCAGCGGCGCCGCGAGCTCGAGGTCGGCCTCCAACAGCCGGCGGGCGAAGGTCTCGAGGGTCGGCGTGGTCGCGACCAGCGCGGGCGCCCCGGGGCTGGCCGGCAGCGGTGTCTCGGGCGCGCAGCCGAACAGGGCTCCGGCACACAGCACGCCGCCGAGCAGCGCGCCGCGAAGCCCTGCGCCGCGCAGCCAGCTGCGGCCGAAGGGCGCAAGGCCGCGCAGCGTACCGAGGCCCATCGGCAGCCGGACCGCGGCCCGGGCGCGGGCCCGTGCACCGGCCGGCTCTGCGTCCATCGGCGGCGCGGGCACGCGGCTCGAAGAGGCCGCGCTTGGACCGGTCGAAGGGGGCGGGCGGAAGCGATAGGACGGCATCAGAGCAGGCGCGTGGGATCGGACAACAGCAGCACCGCCAGCCAGGAGCAGGCCGCGGCCAGCAGGGCGCCGGCGCCCAGGATCGCGCCCCAATAGCAGGCGTGCAAGCGCCAGCCGATTCCGGCGCCGGCGCCCAGCTTGGCCAGCGTGCGGGCCTCCTCCGCGCGCAGCTCGAGGCCCAGGCGCGCGATCGACAGGGCCAGCGCCAGGGTCGTCGCGCCGAGCAGCAGCGCCAGCCAGTCCGCCAGGCGTTTGATGCGCAGCACATCCGCCAGCAGCTCCTCGATCACCGCGCTCGGGCGCACGATCTGCTCCGGCCCGCGCGAATTGATGCGCGTCTCGATCAGCGTGGCCACCTTGTGATCCTGCGGGAACAGCAGCACCGCGGTCAGGGGCAGGTCCTCGGCGCTGCCGTGGCGATGGAAACGGGGCCGATTCTCGGCGGACAGGGCCGCATCGGGCACGAAAGCCCCGGAGAGCACCAGATCGCCGGTTTGGTCCTTGCCGAGCAGCTGGCCCGGGGCCAGCCCCGCGCTCGGATCCGCATGGGCGTGGGACAGGCCGGAGATCGCCCAGGCGGTCTCGAGATCCGCCAGGATCACGTCGTCATCGGGGCCGCCGCTGCTGGCGAGCACGCCGGTCACGCTCAGCTCGAGCGCCGGCGGTTTGGCCAGGTCCAGCAGGCTGTCCGTGTCGCTGACCAGGCGCCCGCCCACCGCGAGGCCCAGGCGCCGGGCGGCGCGCGCCCCGAGCACGCACTCGCCGACCCAGTTGGGCAGGCGCCCGGAGCCGGCGCGCAGGCCGCGCTGCTCGAAGTACTCGCGCGCCACGCCCACGATCGGCAAGCCGCGCGCGCTGTGGCTGGTTTCGATGCCGATCGCGAGCAGGCCGGGCTCCGCGCCCAGGCGCTCGGCGAGGGCCTGATTCACCGGCGCCAGGCGGCTCGGCCGGAAGTACAGCGCCGCCAGGGTCAGGTCGAAGCGGCTGCCGGCGGGCCCGGCCAGCAGCGGCGTGGCCCGCGCGCGCTCGGTCAGGGCGCGCTCGAAGTCGCGCGCCAGCCGCGCGCTGACGAAGGGCAGCGCGGCGCTGAGGGCCAAGGCCAGCGCCAGGGCCAGAGCCGGGCCGGGGCGCGCGGCCAGGTAGCGCGCCGTCAGGTACAGCTCGGCCTTCATGGCGTGAGCGGCTCCAGACGGGCCCGGCCCGGGCCCAGTGAGCGCGTGGCCAGGCGGCGCGGCAGGCGCCGCAACGTCGCGGGGTCGTGGCTGACCAGCAGCAGGGCGGCGCCACGTGCGGCGCAGCACTCGAGCAGGGCTTCGAGGGCCCGCGCCGCGAGCGCCGGGTCGAGCGCCGAGGTCGGTTCGTCGAGCAGCACCACGGGCCGCGGATCGAGCAGCGCGCGCAGCAGCGCAGCGCGCTGGCGCTCGCCGCCCGACAGGCGCCGCGGGCGGGCCCCGGCGCGCTCCGCGAGCCCCAGGCGCGAGAGCCAGGCGGGCAGCTCGCCGCGCGCGCGCGCCAGCCGCTCCGGCCCGGCCAGCCGCGCCGGCAAGAGGGCGTTTTCCGATACGTCCAGGTACTCGAGCAGGATCAGGTCCTGGAACAGCACCGAGAGCCCGCGCCGCAACAGGCCTTGACGGGCATCGGCGCTGGCCTGCTGGAGCTTGATGCCGAGCACCTCGAGCTCCCCAGCGGCCGGGACCAGCAGCCCGCACAGGGCCGACAGCAGCGTGCTCTTGCCGGTGCCCGAGGGACCCTCCAAGGCGACCTGCTCCCCGGGCCGGAGCTCGAATTCCGGCACCTCCAGAACGAAGCCGCCGCCGCCCTGGTGCAGCTCGACGCCCCGGGCGCGGATGGCGGGCTCGGACGCGGCCATCAGCCCCCCGTGCTGATCGCGGAGACCACCCGGCTGGCCAGGGGCTCCTCGCCCACGATGCGCCAGCGGCCTTCGGCCTCCGCCAGGCTGAAGCGCGCCTCGTATTCGGTGGTGCGCGCGTGGCTGTGGCCGAAGTGGCTGACCTTGCCGACCAGCTGCCAGCGCGCTCGCACGCTGAACGAGCGGCGCTCCGTGCCCGGAAGGCGACCCTGGGCCTCGAGCGCTGTTTCGAGCGGGGTCACGGATTCGACGCGCGCCATGGCGCCGCCTTCGTCCTCGAGCACCAGGGCGGTGTAGATCTGGGCGTAGAAGCGCGCCAGCAGGGGGCCTTCGGCGCTCTGGGCCAGGGCGTCGTAGATGTCGCTCTCGCGGTCGTAATCGAAGGCGGTGTAGAGGTTT
>JBIKLM010000495.1:0-3157 GCA_044359835.1 Planctomycetota bacterium | reverse complement strand
GCCGCCTCCGGGGAGCCAGCCAGCGCGGCCACAGCTTTCATAGCCCCCGCATCCGGACCCTCCGCTGGGGGAGCCGAGCCGGGCGTCCTTTCCGCGGCAGCCAAGCGCTCGAAGCCCTCCCAGACGCCCAAGGCTCCCAAGGCACCCGCCCAGCCCAAAACCGCCCAGCCCAAGGCCCCCAAAGCCCCCGAAACCCTCACCAAGGCGCTCTCCAAGCTCCTGGCCGAGCTGACCAAGGACCTGCGCCAGGCCCTCGGCGACCAACCCGAGGCGGCCCGCGCTTTCGAGGCCGAGCACCGCGCCGCGAAAGACTCGAAGCGCACCGCCGAGACCTACCTGGACTGGCTGGAAAGCCAACTCGACCAGATCGCCGCCTCCTGGATCCTCTCGGCGGTTTTCGTGCGTTTCGTCGAGGACAACCGACTGATCGACCGGCCGCGCCTCTCCGGCCCCCTCGAGCCCGGCCCCAGCGGCCTCTCGCCCTTGGCCGAAGCCAAGGCCGCCGAAGAAGCCCACTACGACCAACACCCGGGCCACGGGGAAGCCCAGTACCTGGCCGCGGTCTTCGCCGACCTGGCGCGCCTACCTGGCCTGGCCGACCTCTTCGACCAGCGCCACGCGGCCCTCTGGCGCCTCAGCCCGCGCCCCGAAGGCGCGCGCGCCCTCTTGGGCTTCTTTCGCCAACAGGACGCGGAAACCGGCCAACTGCGCTGGTCCTTCGTCGACCCACAGCTCTCCACGCGCTTCCTGGGCGACCTCTACCAAGAGCTCTCCGAATACGCCCAAAAGCGCTACGCCCTGCTGCAAACCCCGGCCTTCGTCGAGCGCTTCCTGCTGGACCAGACCCTGGAGCCGGCGCTGCAGGACTTCGGCCTCGAAGCCCTGCGCTTGATCGACCCGACCTGCGGCTCGGGCCACTTCCTGTTGGGCGCCTTCGAGCGCCTGTTCGATCGCTGGCTGATCCAGGCCCCGGGCGAAGAGCGCCGCACCCTGGTGGCCCGTGCCCTGGCCGCCGTGCACGGCGTCGACGTCAATCCCTTCGCCATCGCCATCGCGCGCTTCCGCCTGCTGGTGGCCGCCAACCGCCTGGCCCAGATCCAGCGCCTGGCCGCGGCTCCCAATTTCCGCTTGAACCTGGCTGTGGGCGATTCCCTGCTGCACGGCGAGCGCTTCAACGAGCTGCGCGGCCGGCAGAAGGACTACACCCAAGAGGACCGCATCGCCCACCTCTACTCCCTGGAGCTGCCCGAGGACCTGGGCCGCATCCTGGGCCAGCAATACCACGTGGTGGTCGGCAACCCGCCCTACATCACGGTCAAGGACTCGGCCTTGAACGAGGCCTACCGGCAGCGCTATCGCTCCTGCAGCGGCAAGTACTCCCTCTCGGTGCCCTTTCTGGAGCGCTTCGTCGAGCTGGCCGTGGAAGCCCAGAACGGCCAGCCCGCGGGCTACACCGCCCAGATCACCTCCAACTCGTTCATGAAGCGCGAGTTCGGCCAGAAAGTGATCGAGGAGTACTTCCCGCGCTGGGACCTGACCCACGTGATCGACACCAGCGGCGCCTACATCCCCGGCCACGGCACGCCCACGGTGATCCTGCTGATCAGGAACCGCCAACCGGTGATGCCCAGCGTGCGCGCCGTGTTGGGCATCCGCGGCGAGCCCAGCACGCCGGCCGATCCGGCCCGCGGCCTAGTCTGGAGCGAAATCCTAGGAGCACTTCACCGCGGCGACTTTGCCGGCAGCTACGTCAGCAGCGCCGACGTGGATCGCGCCACGTTCCACAAACATCCCTGGAGCCTAGGTGGGGGCGGGGCGGCGGAGTTGAAGGAACTGATTGAGCACAAGTCAGAGGTTCGGCTTGGGGATTTGGTCATTTCGATCGGTCCGGGTGCGATCATGGGTGAAGATGAAGTCCTGACTAGGCCGCGACGAAGCCTCGGATTTGGTGATTCGGCTCGCAAGCTCACCAGGCCTTTGGTTGAGGGCGACAAGATCCGCGATTGGAGCCTTGACTGGGAAACGGATGCGCTGTTCCCGTACGACACCAATATTGAATTGATTGAGCCATCGGAGGCTTTGTCTTCGCTTTGGCCTTTGCGGACGACGATGTGGGATCGAGCGACATTCTCAAAGCTCACCTACTTTCAAGAAGGTCGCACTTACTGGGAATATCATCAAATCCCGATCGAGCGCAACCGCACCCCCCTCTCCATCGCTTACGCGGAGATCGCGACGCACAACCACTTCGTGCTGGACCGGGGCGGCAAGGTGTTCAAGCAGACCGCCCCCGTCATCAAGCTGGCCCCCGACGCAACCGAAGACGACCACTTTGCCCTACTCGGCGTGCTCAACAGCTCGCTGGCCGAGTTTTGGTTTCAGCAAGTTGGCCACAACAAGGGAGGTCCTGGTGGGGGAAGTTCTAAAGATGAGAAGTGGAAAGACTTCTATGCTCGCAATGCGGCGGTGGTCGGAGCGCTGCCTGTGCTTCGCTCGCCCATCTTGACTGAGATCGCGAAAGCGATCCACGCCCTGGCATTTGATGTCGAAGTGCAGCACAGCAAACGTCGATCAGACTTAAACGTCGTCGCCTTGCAGGAAGAGCTGGACTGGCAGTCCTACAGACTTTTTGGGCTAGTTGGAATTGATCTTGTCGCCGAGGACCATCGGGCCGTGCCCCATATCGTTCCGGGTGAACGCGCATTCGAGATCTTGGCCGCGAGGGAAGTCTCTGAAGGGATTCTGGAGACAAGATGGTTCGAGTGGACCGACGCAAAGTATACTCTGGACATACCCGAGCATTGGCCGAATTGGTACGCGGATTTAGTGCGTAGACGGATTGAAGCCGTGAGGAATATTCGAGAGATTGCGCTAATCGATTCGATGGGTTGCAAACGACGCTGGGAGTCTCGTATTGCAGAGCAGGTCGCCCATCGAGAGTCGGAGTGGCAGCGCAGAGTGAACCTTGAGGCCGTTGAGAAGCACGTTCGTTCCACGGGCAGTCCAGTGAGTCTATTTCAGGTATTTGACGCGCAGCCGGAACTTCTGCAGCTCACCGCGACGGACCCGATCGATTCGGAAAAACACACGTTTGAGTTTCTAGCGAAGCAGGTTGAGGAGGACGCAGTTCCGTTCCTGAAAAGCCTTGTGCTTCTGC
>JBIKLM010000494.1:0-3158 GCA_044359835.1 Planctomycetota bacterium | reverse complement strand
CGCGCCCCAGCGATTTCCGTAGCGACACGGTCACCCGGCCCTGCGCGCGCATGCGCGCCGCCATGGCCGAGGCCGAGGTCGGCGACGACGTGCTCGACGGCGACCCGACCGTGAGGCGCCTCGAGGCCCGCGTGGCTCAGCTGCTCGGTCAGGCGGGAGCCCTGTTCGTGCCCTCCGGGACGATGGCCAACCAGGTGGCCGTGGGCGCCTGGACGCGGCCCGGCGACGAGCTGATCTGCGAAGCGCACGCGCACGTGCTCGATTACGAGGGCGGCGCCCTCGGTTTCCTGCACGGGGTCCAGGTGCGCTCCGTCGAGGGCCGCCGGGGCATCCTGACCCCGGAGCAGATCGGCGCCGCCAAGCGCCCGGATTCGATCCATTGCGCTCCGACGAGCCTGCTGTGCCTCGAACAGACCCACATGGGCTCGGGCGGGGCCGTCTGGCCGATCGAGGCCCTGGACGCGGCCATCCAGGCTGGGCACAGCCTGGGTCTCAAGGTGCATTTGGACGGCGCCCGCCTGATGAACGCCGCGGTGGCCAGCGGGCTGCCCGCGCAGCGTTTCGCCGCGGGGGTCGATTCGGTCTCCCTGTGCCTTTCCAAGGGACTGGGCGCGCCGGTCGGCTCGCTGGTGGCCGGCTCGGCGGAGTTCCTGGCCCGCGCGCGCGTGGTCCGCAAACGGCTGGGCGGTTGGATGCGGCAGGCTGGACATCTGGCGGCCGCGGGCCTGGTGGCCCTCGAACACAACGTGTCCCGGCTGGCGGAGGACCACGCCCTGGCCCGCGCCCTGGCGGCGGGTCTGCACGGCCTCGGGGGCCTGTCCTGCCCCCCGGAAACGGTCCAGACCAACCTGGTGTTCGTCGACCTCCCGGCGACCGGCTCGAGCGCGGCGGAGCTGGCCCAGCGCTTGGCGGCCTCGCAGGTCCTGGCCATGCCGCTCGGCCCTCGGCGGCTGCGCTTCGTGACGCACCTGGACGTGGGGCCGAGCGATGTGGAGCGCGCCCTGGGCGCGCTGCGCCGGGCGCTGGCCTGACGGTCCTCGACCGACGCGTCCTGGGAAGCGAACCACTCGGCCCGCTCCGCTCGGACAGCCGCTCTGCCCGTGCGCTGCGAGCCGTCTGCGTGCCGCTCTGGCGACGGGGCCCGGCCGCGGGGCTGGGCGGAGCTGGGGCGGCTGGTATGCTCGCCCTTGGATAGGTTCTGGAAGGATCGTCTCGGGCTGCGCCCGAGCCGCCGAACCAGCCTGTCCGCAGGCCGTCCCCTGGCGGCCAAAGCCGCTGGGAATGTGCGTGCTCGGGCAATGCTCGAGCCACAGACCCCAGCCTGGACGCCTGCCTCTGTGCGCTCCCGCGCCGGCAGTCCCCCCCCCCAACCCCGTCTCCCTTCCATGGGCATCTTCAAGGCGTACGACATCCGCGGTGTGGTCGGCAAGGAGCTCGACGAAGCCCTGGCCGAGCGCATCGGCAACGCGTTCGCGCGCTTCCTGCGGGCCAAGCGCCTGGTGGTCGGTCAGGACATGCGCACGCACTCGCCGCGCCTGGCGGACGCCGTCGCCAAGGGCATGCGCGACGCCGGCTGCGACGTGATCCGTCTGGGTCTGGCCTCGACGCCGATGACCTACTTCGCGATCGCCAGCCTGGACTGCGACGGAGGCCTGTGCGTGACCGCCAGCCACAATCCCGCCGAGTACAACGGCATGAAGCTGTGCGGCCCCGGGGCCACCCCGATCTCGGCCGCCAACGGCATCAAGGACATCGAACGGATGTGCTCCGAAGCCGCCCCGGCCCCGGCCGCCCAGCGCGGCCGCGAGGAGCGCGTCGATCTGCTGCAGCGCTACGCCGCCCACGTGGCCAGCTTCGCCGAGCTTTCCGCGCCGCTCAAGGTGGCCATCGACGCATCCAACGGCATCGCCGGATACACCCTGCCCCCGATCCTCGAGAAGCTGCCGCTGATCCGGGCCCACTCGATCCTGATGGAGCCGGACGGCAACTTCCCCGTCCACGAGGCCAATCCGCTCAAGGAGGAAAACCTGCGCTGGGTCCAGGACCTGGTGCGCCAGACCGGCGCGCGCCTGGGCGTTTCCTTCGACGGCGACGCCGATCGCTGCTGCTTCGTGGACGAAGCCGGCCGCACGGTGAGCGCCGACCTGATGACGGCCCTGATGGCGCGCTACCTGCTGGCCAAACACGGCCCCGCGCCGGTGGTCTATGACCTGCGCTCCTCGTGGGTCGTCAAAGAGGTCATCCAGCAGTCCGGCGGCCGAGCCCTGCGCGATCGGGTGGGCCATTCGTTCATCAAGGCCACCATGCGCCAGCACGGCGCCTTGTTCGGCGGCGAGCTCTCCGGGCACTTCTACTTCCAGAAGAACTTCACCACCGATTCCGGGGTGATCGCGATGATGACGGCCCTCTCGCTGCTCGAATCGCCGGCCAATCGGGGCCAGCCGCTCTCGGCCCTGGTGGCCGACCTGCGCCGCTACCATTCGACCGGCGAGATCAACTTCCACGTCGAGGACAAGGCCGCCAAGATCGCCGAACTCAAGCGCCGCTACGCCGATGGGCGCCAGGACGAACTCGACGGCATCACCGTGGAATACGGCGACCTGAGCCGCCCCGACTGGTGGTGGTTCAACGTGCGCCTATCGAACACCGAGCCCCTGCTGAGGCTCAACCTGGAGGCCCGCACCCAGGCCCTGCGCGATCGCAAGCGCGACGAATTGATCGCCCTGCTCGGGGTCCCGGAATGAGCGACGCCTGGCTCCGCGGCGCCGCGCTCCCATCGGCGTTGTTCGGCGCTCGGCGGGACGCTGCCGGTCGCTGGAGGGCCGGCCGGGGCCGGGCGCGGCTGGCAGCGCTCCTGGGCGCGCTCCTGGCCCTGCTGTCGATGCCGTCCACGGCCGCTGTCAGCGCCGGGCCGATCGGGTCCGCTGCCGGTGGCCCTGGGGTCCGCGCCGCGCTCCGCCAGGAGGTCGCAGCGGCCCCCGCGAAGCCAGCGGAGGACGAGCTGCAATCCGGCGCCGAGCGACTCGCTCGGCTGGGCTGGGCGCCGTTGCTGAGTTTCCATCGCCGCTTGAGCTTCAGCGCGGCGGGGTCCCGTCGGGCGCTCGACGCCCTCCTGGGCCAGGGCAGCGAGCTGGACCGTGCCGCCGCGCACTTCGCCC
>JBIKLM010000493.1:0-3167 GCA_044359835.1 Planctomycetota bacterium | reverse complement strand
CACCACACCTTCTTCGAGATGCTGGGCAACTGGTCTTTCGGGGATTACTTCAAGCGCGAGGCGATCCGCTGGGCCTGGGAGCTCTTGACCGGTCAGTGGGGGATCCCCAAGAACCGCCTGTGGGTGACCGTGTTCGGCGGGGATCAGGCCGATGGCCTGCCCGCTGACGAAGAAGCCGAGCGCCTGTGGCGCGAGGAGACCGACATCGACCCGCGCCGCATCCTGCGCTTCGGCAAGAAGGCCAACTTCTGGGAGATGGGCGACACGGGCCCCTGCGGGCCTTGCACGGAGATCCACATCGATCGCGGGGGCCCCGGTACGAATCCGGAGGACGGCTACGACCTCAAGGTCGGAGTCAATTCCGGCAACGAGCGCTTCCTCGAGCTGTGGAACCTGGTGTTCATGCAGTTCAACCGCCTCGACGATGGTCGCCTGGCGGAATTGCCGGCCAAGTCGGTCGACACCGGCATGGGCTTCGAGCGCGTCTTGAGCGTCCTGCAGGGCAAGAACTCCAACTACGATACGGACCTCTTCGCGCCCCTGTTCCGAGCCATCGAGCGCCAGGTCGGTCGGACCTACGGCGGCAGCCCCTCGGCCGAAGACGTGGCCTTCCGCGTGATCGCCGACCACCTGCGCGCGATCAGCTCGGCCTTCGCCGACGGAGCCCTGCCGAGCAACACCGGCCGCGGTTATGTGCTGCGTCGCTTGCTGCGGCGCGCGGCGCGCTTCGGCCGGCAGGCGCTTGGTCAGGAGCAGCCCTTCCTATACCGGCTCGTTCCGGCGGTGGTGGACAGCCTCGGGCAGGCCTTCCCGGAGATCGGCCAGCGCCGCGAGCATGTGGCGCGCCTGATCCGCGCCGAAGAGGAATCGTTTGCGGCCACCTTGGGCCGCGGCCTGCAGCGCTTCGCCGAGCTGGCCAACCGGTTGGGCACTCAAGGGGGCCAGGTCTTGCCCGGCGACGGCGCGTTCGAACTCTACGCCACCTACGGATTTCCCCGGGACCTGGTCGAGCTGATGGCGCGCGAGCGCGGCCTGGCGGTGGACGGCGCCGGCTGGTCCGCGGCCGAGGAGCGGCACAGCGAGGCCAGCAAGTCCCAGGGCAAGTTCACGCAGCTGCTCTCGGCCGAGCAGCTCGCGGGTCTGCCGGAGACCAAGACCAGCTACCACGACGGCGAGCGCGCCCAGCGCACCGCGGGCCGGGCGCGTTTGCTGCGTTTGGTCGAGCAGGCCGGGGGCGCTGGCCGGGTGGTCGCGGTCCTGGACCAAAGCCCCTTCTATCCGGAGGGCGGAGGGCAGGTCGGGGACCGGGGGCAGATCGAGGCCGAGGACGGCAGCTTCCGAATCCTGGTGGAGGACACCCAGCGGCTCGGCTCGGTGCTCGCCCACATCGGGCAGCTCGAGGGCGTCGTCCAGGAGGGGGCCAGCGTCAGGGCCGAGGTCGACGCGGAGCGCCGTTCTCGTACGGCCAAGAACCACACCGCGACCCACCTCTTGCATCGGGTGCTCCGCGAGCGCCTGGGGGATCACGTCGCTCAGCAGGGCTCCTACGTGGGGCCCGACCGGCTGCGCTTCGACCTCTCGCACCCCCAGGCCATCCCGGCCAACGAGCTGGAGGCCATCGAGCTGGAGGTCAATCGGCGCATCGGCGTCGGGGCTGGCGTCAAGGCGTCCCTCGAGTCCCTCGACGGCGCCAAGGCCCGCGGGGCGATGGCCTTGTTCGGAGAGAAGTACGGCGAGCGGGTGAGGGTCGTCGAGGTCCCCGGTCTGTCCTTGGAGCTGTGCGGCGGCACCCACGTGGACTCGATCGGCGAGATCGGGCCCTTCGTGATCGTGCAAGAGCGGGCCATCCAAGCGGGGGTCCGGCGCATCGAAGCCCTGACCGGCCCGGAGGCCGTGTTGTACATGCAAGCCCAGCGGCGTTTGTTGACCGATGCCGCGCGCCTGCTGCGGGCGCCGACGGAGGAACTGCCGACGCGCATCGAACAGCTCCAAGAACAGCTCAAGGAGGCCAAGAAGACCGTACGGGCCAGCGCCCAGGCCGACCTGGGCCAGGTCCTGGAGCAGGTGCGCGGCGCCCTCGAGAGCCGCGACGGGGTGCAGCTAGGGGCCTTCGACTTGCCAGGCCTGGATCTGGCCGGGCTGCGCGAGCTGGGCTCTCGGTTGAAGGCCAGCCTGGTGGATGCGGCGGTGGTCCTGCTCGGTCGGGAAGGGGATCGGGTGCCCGTGCTGGCCCTGGTTCTCGGCCAGGCCCGCGCCCGGGGCCTGTCGGCCGGTCCGCTGGTCCAGTCGGCGGCCCAGGAGCTGGGCGGCGGCGGCGGCGGCAAGCCCGAGCAGGCCCAGGGCCAGGGCCTCGACGCTTCCAAGGTCCCGCAAGCCCTGGCGCGGCTGAGACGCGACCTGGGCCTCTGATCGGGTTCAGGAGCCGGCTGGGCCAGGGGCCCGCCGGCTGGCGGGCGCCGGGCACGGTCCCGGCGAGATCAACGGCCCACTGCGGCGTCCCCCTCGCCGTTCGCGCCCCAGGCCCGGCGCGTCCGGGATGCTCCGGCGGGACCGGGCTCTGGCAGCCGCCGTTTTTCTAGCCTGACCGGGCCTGAGGCCGTTGATGGCCGCGGTTTGGGTCGCTAATCTCTCGGGTTCCTCACGACCGGTCCATTCGGGGCCGGCCACCCCCATGCCGAATCCCAAACGACGCCACTCCAAGTCCCGCAAGGGCTTGCGCCGGGCCAACTACCACCTGAAGGCCCCGACCGTGCAGCGCGATCCCCGCACCGGGTTGGCGCGCCTGTCCCACAAGCTGCTCGAGACCGACACCCACTACGGCTTCGAGAAGGGTGGCGAGGGCGGCTTCGAAGTGCGCGAGCGCCGCGACTTCTGACAGCCTGAGAGACAATCGACTCGGGCTGCGCCCGAGCAGTCAGACCAGCCTGTCAGTATGCCTTTGGGCCGCCATCCGGCGGCCACAGAGGCTGGGATCGTCGCTGCGCGCCGATTTTTTCCCAGCCTCTGACAGTCTGAGGAAAAATCGACTCGGGCTGCGCCCGAGCAGTCAGACCAGCCTGTCAGAATGCCTTTGGGCCGCCATCCGGCGGCCGCAGAGGCTGGGATCGTCGCTGCGCGCCTATTTTTTTCCAGCCTCTGACAGTCTGAGGAAAAATCGACTCGGGCTG
>JBIKLM010000095.1:0-11506 GCA_044359835.1 Planctomycetota bacterium | reverse complement strand
GAAGGCGCCCGGCGGCAGTTCGAAGGCCAGCAGGCGCCGCGGCCCCAGGTCGTCCTCGCCCGGCGGCCCAAGGCGGGCCGCGACCGGCCGCAGGCGGCCGGGACGGCGATCGCCGCCCAAGGAGGCGCCGGGCGCGCGCTCGAAGGCCTCGAAGGAGAGCCCGCGGGCGGCCAGCAGCTCGTGCTCGAGCTCCAGGGCGGCAGCGCTGGCCGGGAACAGGTCGGCGCCGAACAGGGGCCCGCAGGCGCTGATTTCGAAGGCTGCCGAGCGCGGCTGCTCGCGGATCAGGTCCAGGGCTACGAAGGAGCCGCGCGAGCCCGTGCGCTGGCAGACGTCCCCTTCGATCAGCCTTCCGAGGTCCGGCCCGCGCCGCTCCAACCAGTCGTTGAACAGCAGCGCCTGGCCGGCCTCCAGCAGCAGGCGCCGCTGGGGCGGGGGCAGGCTCATCAGCGCGGCCTGGGGCCGTTCGGGGTCGGCGGCCCGGGCCCGCGCCGCGCGGGCTTCCGCAGCGTACTCGCGCGGAAAGCGCTCGGCGGCCTGACGGAACTGTCCGGCGGCGGCCAGCTCGCGCGCCTCGCGCAGGGCGCCGAATTCGCCGGGCTGGGGCCGCGCCAGGAGCCAATCGAGGGCCAGGGGCAGATCGCCGCGTAGCCAGGCCAGGGCCAGGTGCCCATGGCGTTCCCCGGGGCCCAGGCGCTGCGGCCCGAAGCGGTTGGCGAAGCCTTGCTCGGCGGCCAGCCCCAGGCGCCGCTCGAGCTCGGCGGCGGCCGCGCTGTCGAGGCCCCGCAGGCACAGCTCGAAGCGGTTGCCGCGGCTCTGCCCCGGGCGCAGCTTGGCGCGCGTGCGGCCGACTTCGAGCACTGCGAGGCCGGGCTCGGCGAAGCCGCGCAGACGCTCGGGGTCCGCGCCGTCCAGGGTCAGCGCCTGGCGGGCGCGCGCCTGGCGATCCTTGAGGCCCGCGTGGCCGACCCCGCGCGCATCGACCCCGCACCACTTGGCCAGGCGCTGGCCCACCTCCGGGGTGGTGCGTCCGAGCTTCTCGATCCAGACCCAGGCGTGCTGGCCCTCGCCGCTCGGCGCGAAGGCCGGCAGCTCCTCGACCACGAAGTCCTCGGGGCGCGCGCGGAAGCGGCACGGCAGGGGCGCCGGCGGGGGAAGCATCGATTCGGGCACTGGAGCCGGGCCGCGCTCGGCCCCAAAGAGACTAGCAGCTGCCGCGTGGGCCTGGCCCGCAGCGCCCGGCCCCCCGCGGCCGAGCGCCAGCAGGCCTTGCGGTGCGAGCTCGGTTCCCCGAACCAGCCCGCCTGGCGTCGCCAGGCTGGCCCTGCGCTCCGCTCGGATCCGCGCCGGGCCCCATCGACCCCTCGGCCCAGGGACCCAGCGATCCAGCGGCGGCCGGCGCTTCCGAGGGGGCCCCCTGCCCGCAAATCCCAACCTCTGCCCCTCCTGCGATGACATCTCCTTCGACCCCAGGCGGCGTGCTTGTGCTCGGCGCCAGCGGGGGCATCGGCAGCGCGCTCGCGCGCCGGTTGCACGCCGCGGGCCGCCCCATGTTCCTGGCGGCTCGCCGCGAGGAGCCCTTGGCCGCCTTGGCACAGGAGCTCGGCGCGCCCTACGCCTGCGCCGACGCGCGCGACGGCGCGCAGGTGGCCGCGCTGTTCGAGCGCGCCCGCGCCAGCCTCGGCGGCCTGACGGGGGCCGTCAACGCGGTGGGCTCGATCCTGCTCAAGCCGGCGGCGCGCACCAGCGATGAAGAGTTCCAGGCGGTCATCGACCAGAACCTGAAGAGCGCCTTCCATTGCCTGCGCGAAGCGGCCCGGATCTTCGAGGCCGGCGGCTCGCTGGTGCTGATGTCCTCAGCGGCCGCGCGCTTCGGGCTCGCCAACCACGAAGCCATCGCCGCGGCCAAGGCCGGCGTCGAGGGCCTGGTGCGAGCCGGGGCCGCGAGCCTGGCCCCGCGCGGCGTGCGCGTCAACGCGGTGGCCCCGGGCCTGGTGGACACGCCGCTCGCGCGGCCCTGGACCGAGGCCCCGGCCGCGCGCCAGGCCAGCGAGCGCATGCATCCCCTGGGGCGCCTGGGCCAGGCGGACGAGGTGGCGGCGGCCATCGCTTGGTTGCTCGATCCGGGGCAGGGCTGGATCACCGGGGCCGTGCTGCCCGTAGACGGCGGGCTCTCGAACCTGCGCGGCCGCGCATGATGGGCCGGCGGTCCTGCGCGCCGGCCCGCGCACCGACCGAGCGCCATCCAGCCGAACGCCGATTGCCGGAGCCTGGGCCAGAAACCGGCCGCCGAGCCCGCCCGCGGGCCCCGGCCGCGTTCCCCGCGGCACAGCCAGACCCCCCGCCCCGCCTCCGCTCCGACCCTGGGGAGCGGATAGAGCCCCGCAGCAGCGCATGCCGCGGTGCGCCGCATCCCGCGCCCGACGCTGCCCGTATCCCGCCGATCGAGACGCCCCCGTGAGCGAACAGCACTTCCAAAAGGTCAGCGAGCTGCGCGTTTCCCGCGACGCGCTGTTCGCCTGGCACGCTCGCCCCGGCGCCTTCGAACGGCTGTGCCCGCCCTTCGATCCCGCGCGGGTGATCGAGCAGAGCGGTGGGATCCGCGACGGCGACCGGGCCACGATCGCGTTGCCTTTCGGGCCGCTGTCCCTGCGCTGGGTGGCCGAGCACCGCGGCTTCGTTCCCGGCCAGCAGTTCCAGGATGTGATGCTGAGCGGTCCCTTCGCTGCCTGGGAGCACACCCATCGCTTCGAATCGACGGCCGGCGGCGGTTCGCGCCTGGTCGACAGCATCCGCTACCGCTTGCCCCTGGGCGCGCTGGGCGCGACTTTCGGCGCGGGCTTGGTGGCCCGCAAACTCGAGGCCGCGTTCCGCTGGCGTCACCGCATCACGACCCAGGACCTCGAGCTGCACGCCGCGCTCCAGCCGGGTTTGGCCGCGCAGCGTCCCGGGCCCTGGCGGGTGCTGATCACCGGCGCCTCGGGCCTGGTGGGCCAGAACCTGGCGGCGCTGCTCAGCACCGGCGGCCATCGGTTGGTGCGCGCCGTGCGCCGCGCCGCGCGCGGGCCGGACGAGCTGACCCTCGAGCGCGGTGGGGCCCCGGCGCGGCTCGCCGACCTCGAGGACTTCGATGCGGTGGTGCATCTGGCGGGCGAGCCGATCGCTCAGCGCTGGACCAAGCGCGCGCGGGCGGCGATCGAGACCTCGCGGGTCGAGGGCACGCGCCAGCTGGTGGCGGCCTTGACCGCCCTGGCGCGCCCGCCGCGGGTCTTGATCAGCGCCTCGGCGATCGGCTTCTACGGCGAGCGCGGGGACGACCTGGTCGATGAGCGCCACGGTCCCGGCACGGGTTTCCTGGCCGACCTGGCCGGCCGCTGGGAGCAGGCCGCCGATCCGGCCCGCGCCGCCGGGATGCGCGTGCTGCACCCGCGCTTCGGCCTGATCCTCTCGCCGCGCGGCGGCGCGCTGGCCAAGACCCTGCCCGCCGCACGCCTCGGCCTCGGCGGCCCGCTCGGCTCCGGCCGGCACTGGTGGAGCTGGGTCTCGCTGGAGGACGCCACGGCCGCGCTGCTGTTCGCTCTGGCCACCAAGGGTCTGGAAGGGCCCTTCAACGTGGTCGCGCCCGAGCCCGTGCGCCAGGCCGACTTCATGCGCGTGCTGGGCGCCGTGCTGCGGCGCCCCGCGTTCCTGCCGGCCCCGGCCTTCGCCCTGCGCCTGGCCTTCGGCGAAATGGCCGACGCCGCCCTGCTGGCCAGCGTCCGCGTGGCCCCGACCCGCCTGCAGAACCACGGCTTCCGCTTCCGCGATCCGGGCCTCGAAGCCTGCCTGCGCGCCCAGCTGGGCCGCTGGACGTGATCCACCGCCGCAGTCCCTAGCCCCCCGGACCGACCGCAAAGCGGTCGTTTCGCACCCACTCCAAGGTGGGCATCCAAGGTTGGCCGAACGGCATGCCAACGGGCTGCTAGGACGGCTCGGGCGCAGCCCGAGTCGATCGTTCTCAGCCTGTCAAACCGGCTCGACTTCGATCAGGGCGGCGCGGTCGTCGATCTCGGCGCCGTCGGCGACCAGGAAGCCTCGGATGCGGGCGCGCGGCGGCAGGGCTCCGGTCGGGCGGTAGTGGACCTGGGCGAAGGTCTTCATGACCTCGATCAGCCCCAGGGCTCGGCCGGCCTCCACCACATCGCCGACCGACACCAGCGGCGCTTCGCCCGGGGAGGCGCGCTGCCAGAAGCGGCCCGCGTGGGGTGCGCGCACGAACAGCCCGGAACCCGCTTCGGCGGCCGCCGCGGCAGGTCCCGCCGCCTGCAGCTCGCCGGAAAGCGGCGCCAGGCGCAGCACTACCTGCCCATAACCGCAGGGTGCTTCGGTCAGGCCCGGGAGCGGGCCCAGCACCTGGCCAGAGACGCCCTCCGGGACCCGCAGGGGCCGCGGCCGGCCGAGGGTCGTCAGCTGTCCGGCCAGCTGGCCAGAGGTGAGCAGAGTGCCAGCCCGCGGCAGCAGCGTCAGCGTGCCCACGGAGGGACTGCACAGCAGCGTCTGGCTGCCTTCCGTCCGGACGATCAGATCGAGGGGCTCGGATGCCATGGGATCAGCCGCGGGGTTTGGTCAAGGCGTCCAGGTCGTGCAGCGACCAGATGCGCGGATTCTTGGTGCGCCGATGGCCCACCTGGGACCAGGAGGCCTCGGCGAACAGCTCGAGCCAGCTGCGCAGCTCGGTGAAGCGCACGATCTCGTCGGTGTCCATCTGGGCGGCCGACTTGTAGGGATCCATGTCGGTTTCGATGCGCGCTTCGGTCTCGCGCATGCCGGCCTCGATCTTGGCGCGCTCGGCGGGATCCTGGCTCAGGATCTCGAAGTCGTCGTCCAGTTTGGTGTTGAAGGCCGCGATCGCCAGGGTGCGGCCCTCCATCACCGATTGGCGCGTCAGCGTGGTGGAGAGCTGCACCACCGGCTCGTAGGGCAACCCGGCCATGGCGTAATAACCAGCGCCGCTGGCCTTGCGCAGCAGCACGGTGAACATCGGCACCTGGTTGGTGCTGTTGGTGTAGATCAGCGAAGAGCCGTAGCCCAAGAGCCCCTGGCGTTCCGCTTCGACCCCGATGTCGAAACCGGAGATGTCCTGCAGCCAGACCAGCGGGATGCCGTCCTGGTCGCAGGCGCGGCTGAAGGCCGAGACCTTGGCGATCCCGTCGCGATAGAGGATCCCGGCGGGCTTCTTCTGACCGTGGTGGTCAGCATCGTCGATCAGGCCCTGGGCGTTGATCACGAAACCCATGTAGAGCCCCGAAACGCGTCCGATGCCGACGATCATTTCGCGGCCGCGGTCGGGCAGGAGCTCCCAGAACAGGCTGTGATCCACCAGGCGGGCCAGCACCTCGCGGGCGTCGTAGCCCATGCGGTGGTCCGGCGGGAACAGGGCCATCAGCTCGCTGGGGGCGAACTCCGGGGGCGCGGGCTGTGCGCCATGACGATAGAAGTCGAAACCCGGCGTGGGCAGGCGCTCGACCTCGGCGCGGATCCAGTCCAGGGCGGTCTGGTCGTCGGGCACGCGCGCGTCCGCGCAGCCCGACAGGTGCACGTGCACCTCGGGCCCGCCGATGTCCAGGGAGGAGAGCTTCTGGCTCTTGGCGCCCTTGATCAGCGCCGCGCCCGCGATGACCATGTAGGCCTGCTCGGTCATCACCACCCGATCGGAGATGATCGGCATGTAGCCGCCGCCAGCGATGCAATCGCCGAAAACGCCCGCGATCTGGGGCACGCCCGCATTGGCCAGCTCGCTGTTCTGCTTGAAGATGTGCCCGGCGCCGTAGAGGCCCGGGAAGGACAGGGACTGCTCCGGCAGATACAGGCCCGAGCAATCGACCAGATAGATCACCGGCAGGGCCAGGCGCTTGGCCATCTCCTGGGCGCGTTCGATCTTTTCCGGGGTGCGCGGCCACCAGGAGCCGGAGGCGACCGTGTTGTCGTTGGCGATCACCATGCACCAGCGGCCGGCGACCCTGGCGAACACCGTCGCAACCCCCGCGGCCGGGCTCTCGAGCTTGCCGAACAGACGGCCGTAATTGACGAAGGTGCCGACCTCGAACAGCTCGCTGCCCGGGTCCTTGAGGCGCTCGAGCCGCTCGCGCACGGTCAACTTGCCCTTCTGGTGCACACGCTCGGCGTAGGTTTCACCCCAGCCCTGCTGCACCTTCTCGCGCCGGGCCAGCAGCTCGGTGTTGCGTTCTTTGGCGGCGCCTTCGTGTTTGGCGATGGTGGGGGCGTCGAGCAGGCGCTCGAGCGGCGTGCCGATCGGGGCGAGGGGGACCTTGGCCATGGGCGGGGGCGGGGCGTGTGTTCGGGCGGCTCTGCGCGCGTCGGGCGCCGGTGCGGAGCTGCTGGGCAGTTCTCCGGGACGCAGGTGCCGGGGCGGGAGCGGGGATCGGACTCGGCGGCCGCCGGAGCGGCCCGTGGACTTCGGGAGGCTTGGCTCCAGGTCTTCGGCGCGGCCCGAGTGGGGGGCAGGGGCGCGCCAGCGGCTTTGGTCAGCGTCGCTGGGCAGCGGGGCTCCAACCCGGCAGGCTGCCGGTGTCGTAGCGGCCGCTTTGGAACTCGGGGCTGTCCAGCACCGCGAGGTGCAGCGGGATGGTGGTGTGCACGCCGGTGACGCGGGCGCCCGAGAGGCAGGCGCGCATGCCGGCGATGGCGCGCGCGCGATCGGGGGCGTGCACGATCACCTTGGCCAGCAACGAATCGTAGTGCGGGCTGACGCTGTCGCCGGCGACCAGGTGGGTGTCGATCCGCACGCTGCAGCCGGGCACCTCGCGCCTGAATTCGAACTGCTCGAGGCGGCCGGGGCTCGGCCGGAAGTCCTGGCTGGGGTCTTCGGCGTTGATGCGGCACTCGATGGCGTGCCCGCGCGGGACCAGCTCGGCCTGCTGGAGCGGCAGGCGCCGATTGGCGGCCACCTCGAGCTGCAGCTTGACGATGTCCAACCCGAGCAGGGCTTCGCTGATCGGATGCTCGACCTGCAGGCGCGTGTTCATCTCCATGAAGTAGAGCTTCCCGCTCCGTGCATCGCGCAGGAATTCGATCGTGCCCGCGTTGCGATAGCCCATGCGGCGGGCGGCCGCCGCGGCGCGCTCGCCCAGGGCGCGGCGCTCGGCGTCGTCCAGCACCGGCGAGGGCGTCTCTTCGATCAGCTTCTGGTGCCGGCGCTGGATCGAGCACTCGCGCTCGAACAGGTGCACGGCGTCTCCGAAGCCGTCGCCCATCAGCTGGACCTCGATGTGGCGACCGGCCTCCAGGTACTTCTCCAAGTAGAGCAGCCCCGAACCGAAGGCCGACTCGGCCTCGGCCTGGGCCGAGAGGTAGGCCCGTTCGAGCTCGGCCTCGCCGTCGCAGCGGCGCATGCCGCGCCCGCCGCCCCCGGCGTCGGCTTTGAGCAGCACCGGATAGCCGGCGGCGCGGGCCAATTCGCGGGCGTGGGCCACATCGCGCAGGGCCCCGTCGGAGCCGGGCACGACCTCGAGCCCGGCGGCCTTGGCCGCGGCCTTGGCCGGAGACTTCTTGCCCATGCTGGCGATCGCGCGCGGGCTCGGCCCCACGAAGGTGACGCCGTGCTGCTCGACCAGCGCGGCAAAGCGCGGATTCTCGGACAGGAAGCCCCAGCCGGGATGCAGCGCCGTGCAGCGCGTCTGCAGGGCGGCTTGGACCAGCTTGTCGGCTGCCAGGTAGCTTTCGCGGGCCGCGGCGGGACCGAGGCATACGACCTCGTCCATCAGGCCCAGCCAGGATCCGTCGAGATCGGCGCTGGAGGCCACGCCGACCGGGGAGATGCCCAGGGAGCGGGCCGTGCGCGCGATGCGCGCCGCGACCTCGCCGCGGTTGGCGATCAGCAGGCGTTGGAACACGGGGAGCTTCGTTCGGGGGGGAGCGGGGGCGGGCGCGCAGAGCCTAGCAGCCTGCCCGGCCGGTCCCTAAGGCGCTCTCGCGGCGCAGGCTTGCCGGCTGCGCTGCAGGCGGTGCCCGGTGAGAGCACAGGAACTCCGCGAGTCGGGTTCCCCGAGCCGGATCAGGCCTTCCGCGCCGGGACGAAGTCGGGCCCCCGGCGCAGCGTTCCCGGGGGCGTCGAGCGCGGGCCGCGCGCGGCCCCGCTCTGCGGCGCCAGGGTTCGCCCGCAGGCGGGCTGCGCTGCAGGCCACGGGCTCCGGCAACTCCAGCGGGCCCGTTCCGCAGAACAGCCCCGCGGGCCTTCGCACCCGGTTCGAGCGACCTGTCCGAGCGACCGCACGGCGCGACCGGAGGGCCCGCTCCGTCTGCGTCAGCGGCCTGCGCTTTCGGGCGCGCGCGTTCCGTGCGCGCGCCTTGCGCCGAGCTCAATCGCTGCAGCGCGCGACCCAGGCCAGCGCGCCGAGCAGGTGGGCTCGGAAAAGCGGCTCCGAAAACGATTCGCGGGTGTGCCCGCCCCCGGTGTAGAGCAGGCGGGCGGAGCCCAGGGTGCGGCACCAGGCGATCGGGTGGCTGCCGAAGCGCGCCGCCGTGGTGCCGCCCTGGTAGGTGCTCTCGTCGAGCTCGAGCAAGCGCTCGAACTCGGGGGCCGGCAGGGCGCGGAAGTCGTACCACTCGTCCTCGCGCTCGAAGGACTCCGGCAGGGCGCGGATGGCCGGATGCGCGCCGCTGCCGCGCCGCAGGCGCGCGCGCTGGATCGCCGGATGGGAGGCGAACTGGGCCCCGACCAGCTCGCGATAGAAGGGCCAGTCGTATTCGGTGTCGGCCGCGGCGTGGATGCCGAAGAAGCCGCCGCCCGCGCGGATGAAGCGCTCGAGGGCCGCTTCCTGGCGCAGGTCGAGCACGTCGCCGGTGGTCGAGAGGAACACGACCAGGCGGAAGCGCTGCAGGTCGGCGTCGTCGAAGATGTCGGCGTCTTCGCTGGCCTCGCAGTCGAGGCCGAGCTCCGCGCTGAGCTCGCGCAGGCACTGGACGCCCGCTTCGATCGAATCGTGGCGGAAACCGGCGGTCTTGCTGAACACCAGCACGCCGCGCTCCTGCGGCGGCGGCGTCAGCGGCCGCGGGCGACCCGGGATGCGGTTCAGGGTGTACCAGCATTCCGTGCTCCACAGCGCTTCGCCGCGCTGGCTGGCGAGGTCCGCGCGCAGGTGCACGCAGGTGCCCTCGGCCAGGCCTTCGAGCTCGAGTTCGACGCCGAACCCGTCCGGATCGGGGTATACGGCCAGGACCCGATGGTCGCGCTCGTCGAGCTTGTCGCCGCCGTATTCCGGGCTGGCGCGATAGCGCCAGGAGCGCACCCGATAGCGCTCGAGATCGCCGAGCTGGCCCGCCTCGGGCGCCTCGGTGAAGTCGATCCGCAGGCCTCGCGGGGTGGCGCCGACCCGCAGGATCTCGAACGCGCCGCCGCCGGTCGGCACCAGGCGCTGCAGCCCGAAGGTGGTGCCGCGCCAGCTCCAGCTGGCCGATTCGCCGGTCATGCCCACGATCAAACGGCCGTCCGGTGCCCACAGCAGGCGGTTGACGCCGCCTTCGAGCCCCTGGGTGAAGCGCAGGGCGCCGCCCTGGAACTGCCCTTCGACTTCCTCCAGGAAGGCCCGTTGGATGCCGCCCAATTTGAGCTCTCCAAACAGGAATTGTCCGTTGAAGGGGCCCGCCGGCATCCAAACCATGCCGCTCGGGGAATTGGCGATTTCGCCCTGCGGCAGCCAAATGGCCGGCGGCGTCTCGGGCCGTTCCGAGAACAGGGCCGGCACGCCGCCCTCGGGATAGTCCGCGGTCAGCACGCGGGTTTCGTTGTAGTGGCCGAAGAAGTGCCCCGGGCGGGCGTGGTCGATCCGGCTGGCGGGCTTCCAGGCGCCCTGGTTGTCCGCCACCAGCGCGGTTCCGTCGGGGAAGGCCAGCAGGCCGTTGGGCGTGCGGAAGCCGCCGCACAGGGCGCGCAGGCGCTGGTCCGCAGCGAGATCGGGGGCCAGGTCGATCTCGAGCAAGCAGCCGCGCAGCGGCGGGTTCGGGCCGTTGATGCCGCGCAGGACCCCCGCTTGCACCTTGGAGGCGGCGCCGATCGAGGTCGAGAGCGCGCTGTAGAGCCGGTCGCCGACCCGCTCGAGCCCGAAGGTGAAATGGTGGTAATTGTCGCTGACCCAGCCGCCCGCGAAGCGCTCGCGATGCTCGTAGCGCCCATCGCCGTCCCGGTCTTCGAGCCGGCTGATCTGGTCGCGCTCGGCGACCAGCAACCGGCCGTCGACGGTCAAAAGTCCCAGGGGGTGGTAGAGACCTTCCGCGACGACCTCCGCCTGGATCTCGCGCGGGTCCTCGGCCGTCAGGTTCGAGAGGGCCCACAGGGTGCCGTTGGGGGCCGCGAGGCGCTCGCCGTTGTTCTTGGGGTCGAAGGTCGCGACCCCCAAGCGGCCGTCCGGCAGCCAGCCCAGGGCGCCAACCTTGGGCTCGAAACCCTCCGGGCGCAGCGGTTCCACGCGCCAGCCCGGGTGGCAGCCAGCGAGCGGCAGGCCGTCGCCTGGCCGCCGATCGCCGAGCGCTTCGGCGAACAGCTTGGGGCCCGGAGCGACCACGCGCGTCACGCCGCGCTCGGTCAAGGCCGCCGGCGCGGACAGCAGCTCGAAATCCGCCCGCCCCGGGGGCCGCCATTCGAGCGCCAAGCGGCACTGGCCCTGGTTCTGGAACATCAAGAGCCGCAGCCGATGCAGGCCCGCCGCGAGCTCCAGCTCGCACTCCTTGGAGCTGGCGGCGTGCTCGCCATCGTGCAGCAGCACCTGGCGGCCGTCGATCTCGAGGTAGGAGCCGTCGTCGCTGGTGATCCGGAAGGCGTGCCGGCCGGGCGCCTCGAGCCACAGAGCGCACGACACCTCGGCCACGAAGAGCTGCTCGAAACCGCCGAAATCCTCGGCGCCCGAGAGGTCGATCGCCGGCCGCAGCTCGTCCAGGTTGGGGCTTTGGTCCGGCAGCGGCGCGAGCACGCGTTCGAGCGCCTCGGCGCTCGCGAACAACCGCAGGGTCAAGCCGGGCTCGAAGTCGCGCTCCCGCTCGGCGGCGCTGGGTTGGGCGGCGGCCGCGGCGCCGCGGTCGGGGCCCGCGCCCGGCGCCGCCCCGGGGGCGGAGGGGGGCAGCTGGGGCGGAGGCGGGCACAGGGCCAACAGCAGGGCGGCGATTCGCATGGCGGCGGGGTCGGGGCTGCGGCGCAGTGTGCGACAGGGGCGGCGATCGCGCTCGCCCCGTCCGGCTGCGGTGCGAGGCTCCCGCGGCGCCAGGGGCGTCGCGCGCTCCCGGGGCCTAAGCTTGGGGGCCCGATGAGCGCCCCCGACCGACACGCCCCGCGCGCCGCCGCCTGGGCCCTGGCCGCGGCCGCGCTGCTCTGGCCCGCCCCGCTTCCCGCTTCGGGCCGCTCGGCCCAGGCGGGCGCCCAGGCCGACCGGGAAGCCGAGCGCCGGGCCCTCGAAGCCCTGCAGGCCCTGCTCAGCGCGCCGCCGGAGGCGCGCCAGCCGGCGATCGAGCGCCTGGC
>JBIKLM010000492.1:0-3198 GCA_044359835.1 Planctomycetota bacterium | reverse complement strand
CCGCCGCCCGCGAAGGCGCCGGGCTGGAGGCCGAGGTCGAGGCGGACCTCGAGCGACTGCGCCGCATCGAGGGCCGGGCGGCCCGCTTGCAGTCGCTGCTGCAGCGCTATCGCCTGCAGAACTTCGATGCCGCGCGCTCGGTTTTCCTGGCCGGTGCGCCGCTCGCGGAACTCGCCCGCTGCGAGGCCGGCGAGTTCGACCCGGACGAGCTCTGGCGACAGATCGAAGCCCGCCAGTCCTTCCGCCCCCCGCCGCTGCCGATGGGCATCCCTTCCCAGGGCGGCGCGCTGGGCCGCCCCGGCGCCCCGCTCGGCTCGCCCTCCGGCTCCCAGCACATCCCCGGCGGCTGGGTGCCGGGGCAGGCCTCCGCGTCGGGCGGCCGTCGGGCCCCGGGCCCGCTGCCCGCTTCGGCCTCGCCGGTCGCCGACCTGGTGATCGACCTGGTGGGGCTGGCGCTGCGACACTCGATGGCGCGCAGCATCGGCCGCCGCGGCGGCGGCGGCGGCTGGGGCATCGATCTGGGCTTCCCCGGGCAGCTGGGCCTGCCGAGCCCGTCGCGCTCGGGCCGCTCGAGCTCGCGCAGCAGTGCGCCCTCGCGCTCGAGCGCCCCCAAAGCGCGCCCGGCGAGCCGCGGCGGCTTCTCGACCCGTGAGGGCTTCTAGACCCGCCCCGCAGCGAGCCGCCCGCGCCGCGATCCGGCCACGGGCGGTTTCCTTCCGCCTGGCAGGCCCGCGGAGGCCGGAATCGGTGCGAAGCCGGGATCCCGGCCTCCCTGGCCGCCGCGGGCGGCCCGCAGGCCGCCGACAAGCGGGTGGCACAAGCGGGTGGCGCGGCCCGGACGCAGCCCGAGCCGATTTTTTCTCAGGCTGTCAGGGCGCCAGGCTGACCCGCAGGGCTTCGGTCAGGCCGATGCCGTAGGAACCGAAGGCGTCGACGAAGGCGCCTTGCAGATAAAAGGTCGCGCCGACCAGCGCGCAGTTGAACGGCACGTTGAGGGCCAGGGCGACCGGCGGGCCTCCGGCGACCCAGGGGCTGCCGACCAGGATCGGCAAGGGGGTCAGGGCCGGCGAGAGATCGAGCAGCAGCTCGCCCAGCGCGCTCGGGCCGGCCAGGCCGTAGCCGGGCAGCGGCAGGCCGCAGGGGAAGTTCGGCGTCGCGCCGAAGGACAGGGACAGCAGGCACAGGGCGCCGCTGGGCACGACGTCCAGGGGGTCGTCCAGGCCGAAGGACAGGCTGCTGCCGGGGGTCAGCGCGCCGCCCAGATAGAGCAGCGAGCCGGGCGGGTTGATGCTGCAGCCGTAGGCCAGCACGCTGCCGGGGCAGCCGCCCTGGAAGGTCTGGCCGAGGTTGGCGGCCCCGGGGCTCTGCGCGGCAGGGCCGGCCCAGTTGGCGAAGGCGCTCGCGCTGGAGCCGCTGCCCTGGCGCTGGAGCGATTGGCCGATCGGCGTCGTGGTCGGCTCCTGGACGCCGATATCGCTGGACAGGAGGCCGTTGGCGGGACCTCCCACGGCCACGAAGCTGCCCTCGTAGCTCAAGAACTCCAGCACGACACCGCCCGGACCCACCAGGGCCAGGCCATCGGGCGAACCGTTCTGCAGGCCCGCGAAGGGGAAGCTCAGCGCGCCGGCGCAGCCGCCCAGATCGGGCAGCAGACCGCTCAGGTTGACGGTCTGGTAGCTGGCGCCGCCGGTGCCGTTGTAGGCCACCAGCTGATAGCCAGCGAGGTTCAGGCCGGCGGGGCCAGCGACCTCGACGAATTCGCCGACGTCGGTGCCGCTGTTGTCGTAGTGCAGCTCGTTGATCCAGGGGGCCGCCAGGGCCCCGGAGGGCAGCACCTGCACCTGCAGGTCAGCGCTCTTCAGGCCTTCGAGGGCCGGGCTGACCACGCTCGACACGGCGTAGAAGCGCGTGCCCGGCAGCACCCCGGTGTCGAGGAACGTGGTGGCCGCGATCGGGCCCGGCGTCAGCTTGGTGTAGGGGCCCCCGGGGGAGTTCGAGCGATAGACCTCGTAGCCGACCAGAGCCGGCGTGGCGACCGGACTCCAGGACAAGGCCACCTTGCCGACGCAGGTCTGCGCCGACAGGCCGCTCGGGGCCGGCGGCAGCTGGACCCCGCCGCAGGCATCCTGGAAGGTCTGTCCGACGCTGGCGCCGCCCACGGTCGACCGCGTCGGACCGCTCCAGGTGAAATCGCCGGAAACCTTGCCACTGCCGACCTTCTGCAGGGATTCGAACTCCGAGCCCACGCTGCTCTCGGAGACCCCGATGTCCACGGAGGTCAGGCCGATCGCCGGGCCCGAGGTGGCCAGGATGATGCCTTCATAACTCAGGAATTCGATCGGCACACCGAGCGGATCGACCAGGGCCAGTCCGTCCGGGGACCCGTTCTGCAGGCCGGGGAACAGGAAGCTCATGACGCCCAGGCAATTGCCTTGATCGGGCAGGGAACCGCTCAGATCGAGGGAGGCATAGCTGGCGCCGTCGGATCCGTTGTAGGCCACCAGCTTGTAGCCGGCGAGGCTCAGCCCGGCTTGCCCGGCGACCTCGACGGCTTCGTTGAGGTCGGCGCCGTTGTTGTCGTAGTGGAGCTCGTTGATCCACACGTTGGCGCCGCTCGGTGCGCCTGTGCCGTAGACGATCGCAACCCACTGGGGATTGTCGATGAAGGGGTTGCGATTGCCTTGGAAGGCGAACACCGCGTCGTTGCGCTCCACCTCCTTGGCGTCCGGCGGATCCTGTTGGTGCCATTGCAGCAGCACGCTGCGCATGCCCATGTAGGCCACCGACAGGTTGCTGCCGGTGTTGGAGGCCGCGATCAGGCTCTCGTCGTCGGTCAGGATCAGGTCCGGCTCGGCGGCGCCGGTCAAGCCGTGGCTGCCGCCTTCATAGCGCAGATCCATGTAGAGCAGCGCGCGCGCCACGTCGCCGCGCCGGCCGGACCAGGCCTCCCAGGTGCCCGGGGTGCCGAAGCCATTGGTCCAATTGCTGAAACCCGGGTAGGTGCCGGAGCCGCCGCCGGTGCCGTTGGTGTTCAGCGTGGTCTTCTCGGCGCAGCTCGGATTGCAGTTGCGGAAGGGCTTGTTGCCGCGCTCGCTGTTGTAGAGCGAATCGCACAGGAACAGGGCGTGGCAATCGCTGAACGGGTAGTTGCTGGCATTGTCGTTGGGGAAGCCGTAGCTCGAGGGCCAGCTGTGCTCG
>JBIKLM010000491.1:0-3200 GCA_044359835.1 Planctomycetota bacterium | reverse complement strand
GGGCCACGGCCAGGAACGGGGTCAGGCCCAGGGCCAGGCCGGCGGCGAGGCGCGCCGAGCGCTGCAGGCGCGCGCCCGCCGGCGTCAGCGCGGCCAGGGCCAGCGGCAGGCCGCCCGCGGCCGCCGGATGGGCCACGACCGCCAAACCGAGCGCGAGCCCCAAGGTCAGCGGGCGCGGGGTCGCGGCCAGGGCCGCGTGCAGGGCCAGCGCCAAGCACAGGCCCGCCAGGGCATAGACCTCGATCACGATGGCCTGGGTCACGAAGGGACCGGCCTGCAACAGCGCCAATCCCGCCGCCAGCGCCGACCAGCGGGCGCCGCGCGCGGAGAGGCCGTGCACGAGCAGCGCGATCGTCGCGGCGGCGCAGACTGCTGAAAAAGCGCTCAAAGCCGCGCCGGGGGCGATGCCGAGCGTCGCCAGCAGGCGCAGCCAGAGCCCGCCGAGCAAGACGAACAGGGGGTACCCGGGCGGGTGGGCGACACCCAAACAAGCGGCGGCGGCGCTGAGCTCCCCGGCGTCCTCCAGGGTGATGCCGGGCGCGCTGCGCGGCAGCAGGAACGCCAGGGCGCCGACGAAGGCGAGCGCGCTCGGGAGCCACGTTGCCGGGCGCAGGCGTTGCATCGCGCTCAGGGTACGTCGCTGCTCGGCGCGCGCGCTCGGGGGCCTTCGGGGTGCGGCTGGGAATCGGCGCGCGTCTCGAGGCCCGCGGTGCACGGGGCCGTGGTGCACGGGGCCGTGGTGCACGGGGCCGTGGTGCACGGGGCCGTGGTGCACGGGGCCGCGGTGCACGGGGCCGCGGTGCACGGGGCCGCGGCCGCCCGAACGGGGGGGCCAAGACGCCGTTTCGAACAGAGCTGGCCTCGGTTTCGGCGTCTGCTCGCGCCGGCGCCGATCCGAGCCGCCGTGGCCGCCGCATGGCGGCCCGCAGGCATTCCACGGGCTGGTGTGGCGGCTCGGGCGCGGCCGCCAGACGCCGAATCTCCAGCCCTGCGGGCCCTCAATCCGCGTCGTCCGCCCAGCGCGCGTCGTCCGACGGGCGCCGGGAGCGCGGCGCCAGGCGGCGCGCTTCGATCCAGAAGCAGCCCCGGATCCAAGCCCCCGGCTCCGGCCGAGGCAGGCCGTCCTGCTCGAGCTGCCAGCGCGACACGAACAGGGTCAGCTCCCCGTCGCCGAGGCTGGCTTCGAAGCGCTCGTAGACCCGGCCGGTCAGTCGATTGGCCTGGCGGCGCTGGCGCCGCACCTCGAGCTCGAGCTCGACGCAGCCCGCCGGGGCCTGACGCCCGCTGAGGGGCGCCACCCGCTGGCCGCTCGGCTCGAAGGGGCTGGCCAGCACCCGCGGGGCCCCGCGGCGCTGGCTGGGTTGATTCGGCTGACCCGCGACCTGCTCGACGTCCAGCGCGAAGGCCGCCAGCTCGAAGTCCGCGCGCTGGCCCGGGGCCAGGGGCGGCAGGCCGTCCTCCGGCGCGGCGAGCGGGTCGTCGACCAGGCAAGCGCTCAGCTCCTGGACCGACGCCGCCGCCTCCCCGGGCAGCCGCGGCGCCGTCGGCGCGCTGGGATTCCCGTATGCGGCGCTGCGCAGCGGCCCGCATAGGCGCCCTTCGAGCAGGGCCTGGATGCCGGGCAGACCCCGGGGCCGCCGCTCCGGGGGGCCGTCCTCGGGGGGCCAGGGAGCCAGGCGCCGGATCTCGAGCCGCTGCCGGGACCCGCCCAGAAGGCTGGGCCACAGGGCCAGGGGGCCGTCCAGCTGGCCGCGCTCCACGAACACCGCCATGCCCGGCCCGCTGGGCACCCGGCGCGGCCCGCCGCGGCGGGTCTGTTCGCTCATCCAGCGCTCCGTGGCCGGTCCGGGCGGGAAGCCGATCGTTTCGAGCAAGAAGTCCATGCTGCGGTCGGCCCAGGGCCCCGCTCGGGTTTGTTTCAGATCCTAGTCGCGGCCCGGGCCGAGTTGCGTCCGGAACCGGACCCGCCTTCCCGCGCCTTGGCCGCCGCCCTGCCGGCCCCGGGCCCCTGCGGTTAGGATTCGAGGGCCGCATGCCGCGGTTCCACCCACATGAAGCAACTGCTCTCCCTCGCCGTGGGGCTGGTCTCTTGGCTCGTCCTCTCCGCTCCGCTGCCGGCCCAGGTCGGCGCACCTTTCCCGCGGGATCTCGAGTTCAAGGACTTCGCCCAAACTCCGGCCCAGTCCCTCGAGGACTTCTCCGGGCGCCTGATCCTGGTCGAGGCCTTCGCCTTCTGGTGAGGCCCTTGCGCTTCGGCGGTTCCGCACCTCAACGAGCTCCAGGAAGAGTTCGGCGGGCGCGGGCTGTCGGTCATCGGCGTGACCGGTGAAAGCAAGTCCGAAACGGAAGCTTGGATCGAGGACAAGGGCGCTGAATACGCCTACATGTACGCCTCCAACATGGACGGCTTCATGCGCGCCATCGATGGCGGCGGCTATCCGTCGTCGGCGCTGATCGATGCCTCGGGCATGGTCGTCTGGTCTGGCCATCCCTCCTCGCTGACCAGCGCTCTGATCGAAGAGCACCTGGTCGGCGCCCTGCGGAAGCCGCTCTTCGAATGGCCCAAGGCCGCCTCCAAGATCGCCAAGTCGGTGCGCGCAGGCGACCTCGGCGGTGCGATCCGCGAGGCCAAGGCCTACGCGGAGAAGGGCGGCGAGCTCGGTGCCGAGCTGCTGGCCGACCTGCAGGCCTCCCTGACCAGCCGGCTCGACTTCTTGAACCAGCGCTTCGAAGCGGGCGACTTCCTGACCGTGCTCGAGCGCGGCGAATCCCTGCTGCCGACGCTGGAGGAAGGCGAGCCCAAGGCCCGCTTGCAGAAGCACCTCGAGCACCTCGCCACCGACACGGCGGCGCAGAATTGCATCGAGGGGCAGCGCGCCTGGCGCAAGCTGGTCGGCAAGTCGCCCCTGCGCAAGGTCAAGGACTGCGAAAAGCGCATCGAGGACCTGAAGAAGCTGGCCGAGAAGTACACGGGTACTTTCGCGGCCGAAGAGATCGAGCGGCAGATCGGCGTGGCCCGCGCGACCAAGACCAAGCTGCTCGAGCGCTGATCGCGGGTCGGGCTGCGGTGCGCCCCGGGCTCGGCCCGAGGCGCTCAGCCAGCCTGGCCGCGACGCCCTGACCCGCGGGCCGGCGCTGCGCGCCGATCTCAACCTCCAGGGAATGCACCGCGCCTGGCCCGGGTTCGCCCGGGCCAGGCG
>JBIKLM010000490.1:0-3217 GCA_044359835.1 Planctomycetota bacterium | reverse complement strand
GCCGTCAGCAGGTCGTTGCGCAGGGCCACGGACACGAACCGGGCGATCGCGCGGGTCGATTCCGCCTTCCAAACCGCGTCGGGGCGTTTCTCTAGCACCTCCACGAAGAGGTTGTTCAGCATCTCCGTGTAGCGGATGCCGGTATCGGCGGAGGATGCCGGGAAGCTGCGCCGGAAACTGGGCTTGAGCTCCTGGTGCACGAATCGGTAGATGAAGTCGGCCAGCTCCTGCTCGGCTTGCCGAAGCAGGGCTGCGGATTTCGACGCCTGCGCCCCCTGGCCGCTCTGGACCCGCTGCTTGGCCTGGTGATGGCGATCGAGCAGCTCCAGCAGCTGCTGGTCCAGGTATTTGGGTTCGGCGTCGGCAGGCATGGGTGCGAGGCAAACATCCAGGCAGCGGGGGCGGCGACACCGCGCCCCGGGGCGAGGTTCTGCGGCCGGACCATACGGCAGCGGGAAGAGGCAGGGAAAGTCGGCCGACTGCCCGATTCAAGGGGCAGCCGGCACGCGGATTTCGCAGGCGAGGTCGAGACTTTCGCTGAATCGGACGAGGCCGAAGGCCAGGGATTCATCCCGCCAGGACACCGGGATCGGCTTCCATGGCGGATCGATCGAGGGCGTCGGACTGGGTTAGGCGTCGCCGCTCGAAGCGGGAGCCTTCGGGAGTGCCGAGCCCGATTCGGCCTGGGCCGGATTTGCCGGATCAGAGGTCGAGCCACCGGAGGCACCGGGAGCGCTCGACCCGGAGGCACCGGGAGCGGTCTGGGCCTGGAAGGCCTTCAGGCGCTCGAGGCGTTCCCAGTCGGCCGCCACCCGGTTGGGACCGGCGCTGCCCGGGATCGTTTCGCGCTTGGCTTCGTTGCCGGCTTCCAATCGGTCGACCTCCGCGCGCAGCCGGGCGGCCTCGGCGCCCACGGCGGTGCTGTTCGGCAGGCTGGCGCCGCTGACCGCGCCGACCATGTCGAGGGTCTGGCCCTCGAGGCGCGCTTGTTCCCGGCGGGCACGCAAGAGGTCGATCTCCTGCTGCAGCGCCAGCAGGGAGTCGCGCATCTCGGAGAGCGCCGACTCGCCCTGGGTTACGCTGGCCTTCAGCTTGGTCAGGCCCGAGCGGCGGATCTCGAGCTGCTTCTGCTCGCGCTCCTGGTCGCCCAGCAGCTGGTCGATGTCGCGCTGGAACTCGGCCAGGCTGCGGGTGTTGCCCGCGAACTGCACTTCGGAGAGCGAGTCCGCCATGGCCTTTTGGAGCACCGGGTAGGCCTCGGACAACAGCCGCTCGCGACGGCCCAGGCTGCCCTCCAACTCGGCGATTTGGGCCGAAAGATTGTCCAGCTCGCGGCGCGACAGGTTCAGCGCCACCTGGTGGTCGGTGAGCGCCCGCCGCTGCAGCTCCACGTCGTTGTCGAGCTTCTGATCCCGCACTTCCACCGGCACCTGCTCGAGGGTCTTGTCCACGGTCACCTGCGCGGAAGCGCGGGTATAGCCGAACAGCTCCCCGAGGGAGCGGCCGGCGACCAGATAGAGGCCGATGGGAATCGCGACGACGAGGGCTGCAAGGAGGATCAGGGGGCGCATGGGGAGGTGCTTCGGGGGCAGAAGGTGCGAGTCGCTGCTCGCGTGATGATACAGCTCCGGCCGAGGCCCGAAAAACCGGGGCAAGTTGAGCCGCTCATCCGTAAACCCATTGCTTTCAGTCACTTACGATCACCGCATTCCGGTCGAGCAGGCGCCTGTATGCGTCGCAAAGAGGTGCGCCAACCAGCCGATCCGGCCCCTCGCCATCGGCCCGGTCGGAGTCTGGGCGGCGCTCGGCCGGAGGGCTGTCGAAGTTGCCACGTCGGAAGCCCGGGGCGTCCGCGGAAGCGCGGGGCGCCCGCAGGGACTCCGGGCGCTTTGCGTCTTCAGCGCCCGCTAGCGGGGCGAACTGACCTGGCGGGCTCCATCTCGATCGATCTCAGCGCCCCGACGAGAGGCCCGTCGATCCACCCCCGTCCGCTCCCTTTGAACCGCGCCGGCGCCAGCAACTTTCATGCCGCGCCCGTCACATTTTTTTCTAGACCGCGGGCATCCCCACACCTCCAAGGCCCGCCCGCTCCGGGTCAGCTCGGCGGTGGTCGCTCGGGGCTCCGCCCACTCGACTCCCCACCGCCGCGCCGCCCCTCCGCTACCGGGCTCCACCCCCGGACCTGGGGGCCAGCACAGGGCGGAAGCCGAGGTTGACGAGGGCGTCGGACGGGTCGTTCGCGTGGCGGCTCGCGGACCGGCAGCCCGCGGGCGAGTCGTCCCAGCTGCCGCCGCGGATCACGCGCTGCGGGCCGCCCAGAGACAGAGGGTCCTGAATATCGTCTCGGTACGTATTCGAATCGAGCAGAGCGAAGTCCGAATCGATGCCGACCTCATCTCGACACCACTCCCAGAGGTTGCCGTGCATGTCGTAGAAGCCCCAGGGATTGGCTTTGCGGCTTTTGACCCGGTGTGCGTGGGGACCATCACGACTGCCTTCGTAGACCGCGTACTGCCCGAGCCTCGAAGCGTCGTCGCCGAAGCTGTAAGCCGTCTGCGTGCCCGCTCTGCAGACGTATTCCCACTGGGCTTCCGTGGGAAGCGTGTACTCAAAGGCCTCCGGCAGCGAACCTGCTTGCCGCTCACGCTCGGTCAAACGCCGGCAAAAGTCCATCGCCTCGGTCAAGCTCATGTTGCCGGCTGCCACCTCGGCGCCCCAATTGGTCCATTCAAAGAGCCATCGCGGCTGCGCCTTCATCACCGCCAGCCACTGCCCCTGGGTCACCTTCGTCTCGGCCATCCAGAAGGCCTGTGTCAGCGTCACCCTGTGCCGCTGTTCGTCGGATCGACGCCCGCTCTCGTTGCTCGGGCTGCCCATCTCGAAGGTCCCCGCATCGACACCGAGGAGCCGCATGCCGATCGAGTTCACGTGCGAGCGGCCGCGGGCCGGATGGGAGAGTCCAGAAGCACCCACGTCAGCCAACACGGTGCCCCCCGCTGCAGGGGGCGAGGACGCGCCGCCAGAGCCCGGCTCCGAGCCTGCGGCGGTCGGTTGAGTACGCAGAGGGTCGATCTCTGGTCGAGCCGCGGCGCGCTCCGAGTCCAGTTGTTTGCTGCGCGCCACGGCCTTCAACTCACTCTTTCGCGCGGTGATCAGGTAGTAGATGCCGCTAGCAATCGCCACGACGAGGGCTGCAACGAGGATCTGGGAGGGCATG
>JBIKLM010000488.1:0-3220 GCA_044359835.1 Planctomycetota bacterium | reverse complement strand
GCCGCGCGCCCGGAGGCCCTGGCGCGGATCTCGTGTTGGGTCGGCGGCCAGGACCGGGTCGTGGCGCCGCGCGAGCTCGACTGGACCGAGGCCGCCCTCGGTCAGCCGCTGCCGAAACGCGAGTTTCCGCTGTGGGGCCACTATCCCGAGATCGATCGGCCCGCGGAATGGCTGCAGGAGGTGGCCCGTGCCCTGGCGTCCCCTCGCTGAGGCCCGCGAGCCGCGCTGGCCCAAGCTGTGGAATCTGCGCCGGGCGGCCCGGGGCGGCCTGAGCGTGCCGTCGACCTGCTGGCTGCCGGCGAGAGCGGCCCTACCCGCGCGCTTCGAACCGCCGCCGAGCCTGCGGTCAAAGGAACTGATCGTGCGCTCGGTCTCGCCGCTCGAAGACCGCGCCGAAGGCAGCGGGGCGGGCCGATTCGAGAGCCGCTCGGTCGCCGCCGGAGACCGGGCAGGCTTCGCCGCGGCCGTCGAAGCCGTGGCCGAGGCCCAGATCGCCGCTGCCCCGCAGGATCCCGGGGCGCTGATGGTGCAGCCCCTGCTGCGGCCGGAGCGCGGGGGCGTGGCCTTCACCGACGGCTTCTATTGGGAGCGCAGCCAGGCGCCGGGCGGCAACCGCGGCCTGACCTCCGGGCGCGAGCGCGGCCAGGTCGAGCGCGGCGGGCTGCTGCGCGAGGACCCCTGGAGCGCCTTCCTCGAGCGCATCGCAGCGATCTTCGCGCGGGACCTGGCCGAGGCGGGCTGCCTGGACATCGAATTCGCCGCCGATGGGCCGTGCTACACGCTGCTGCAGGTGCGGCCCGTGCGCTTCAGGGTGGCGCGCAATCCGCTGCTCAGCCTGGCAAACCATCGCGAAATCCTCGGCGATCTGCCGAGCCCCTGGGTCCTGGCGGCCTTGGAGCGCGCCGGATCGGGGGCGCTCGGTTACTTCGCGCGCATCGACCCCGAGATCGCGCGCTGGGGCGAAGCCTACGCCGTGCGGGCGGCCGGGCGCGCCTGGCTCAATTTCAGCGTTTTCTTCCGGATGATGGACCGCTGGGGCCTGCCGCGCGGATTCGTCACCGAAGGCATCGGCGGCGCGCAGGGACCAGAGTCCGCCGGAGGCGTGCGGCTCGGGCGCCTGCTGCTGCACGGCCCGCGGCTGGTGCGGCTGCAGCTGGCGAATCTGCGCACGCTGGTCCAGATCCCGCAGCGCCTGAAGGAATTCGAGCGCACCGTGGCGGAGGCGCGCTCCCTGCCGGAGTTGTTTGCAGCCAACGTGGCGGGCCTCGAGCTGGCCTTGACCACCAATTTCGCCTTGAACGGGGCTTTGACGGGCTGGATCCGGGTGCGGCGTGGGCTTGGCATCGCGGGGCGCGCCGAGGTCGTCACCGAGCGCATGCAAGCGGAGTACGAAGCGCTGCTGAGGAGCCCCGCCGAGGCCCGCGGCGCCGCCTTGGACGCCTGGCTCGAGCGCTACGGCCATCGCGGGCCCCTGGAGAGCGACCCCGCGCGGCCGCGCTTCGGCGAGCTACGGGAGCTGTTGGCGGCCGATCTCGACCGGCGCTCCGATCGGGGGGCCGCAGGTGCTCCGGGGCCGATCGGGGCCACGGAGGGGGCGCCGCGGCGCGCGGCGCCGCGCTCTTCCGCCTGGCTGTTCTGGCTCGATCGGCGCCGGGAATCTTTTCGGGACGAGCTGATGCGCGTCTGGGCCCGAATGCGCGCGCGGATCCTGGCGGCAGCCGCGGCCGCCTGCCGCCCAGGGGGGCTCGCCGAGCCCGCGGACGTGTTCCTGCTGGAGCCGCAGGAGCTGGCGGCCTTGGAGCGACCGGAAGGCCTGGCGACGCTCCTGGCCCAGCGCCGCGAAGAACGCCGACGGCTCGCGCTGCTCGCGCTGCCCCACACCGCGGATCTCGAGGCGATCCGGGCGGCCGAGGGCGCCGGACCGCACCTGCGGGGATCGGCGACTCCCGGCGCTCAGGAAGCGCAAGCGGATCCGTGGCTGCGCGGCGTCGGGCTCGGGCAGCGCGCGGCCCACGGCCGCGTGCTGCTGGCCAGCGATCTGGTCGGGCTGCTCGAGCGCGAGCGGGAGGCGGGCCGGCCCCTGCTCGACCGCGAGACGATCCTGGTCGCGACGGCCCTCGAGCCGGCCTGGGCGGTGGTTTTCGGCCGCGTGGGTGGCGTGGTCACGGAGCTCGGCGGCGAGCTCAGCCATGTGGCCATCTTGCTGCGCGAGGCGGGTGTGCCGGCGCTGCTCGACGTGCGCGGTGCGACCGCCCGACTCGTGGAGGGCGAGCGGGTGCTGCTCGAACCCGCCCAAGGTCGACTGCGGCGGCTGGATCGAGCAGAGGGGAGTCGGTAGGGCTCGGCCGCGAGCAGGGCCCGCGGGGACAGCGGTGCGCGCGACAGGCAAGCGGGAAGGCGGCGTGTGGACCTGCCATCGGGACGATCGTTGGGAGACGAAGGCGCCCTCGCTGCACAGGGGGACCAAGCGCCTCGGGATCGAGGGCCGGAGCGCCCCGTCCAGGCCTTGCCGTGCGGCGCGACGGGGCAGCGCTTACACAAGACTTACCGAGGGGCACGGCCTGGACGCAGGGGATCGACCGCTAGAGGCGCCGTGCGCATTGGCCGTTCCATGGCCCCGCAGAGCGGGCCGCGCCCGACCGAACCCTGGCGAGAGGCCATTTTCCCCGTTTTCTCCCACGCTGTGAATTTCGCAGGTGGCGGGTCCGAAAGCAGGGAAGTCCAGCAACCAGTGCGTGGGCGCTCGTCAATCTGGCAGCGCGTCGAACGAACCAGCGCCGGGCCCCACGGGCCTGTCGTCGGAACGCTCGGCGCGCGCAGAGCAGCGCTGGCCCCGCGTCGCTGCCGCATGCGCGGCGCTCGCTTCGCGGCGCGGGGCCGGCGCTGAAACCCCAGCGGGAATCTCGCGATTCCCAGGGAGCCTTGCCATGCAACCCCTGTTCCTGACCTCCAGTTCGACCGCGATCTCCCGAGCCGGCGCGGAACCGGCTCACCCCACCCGTCGCCGGGCCGCCGAGGGTTCCCGGCGAACCCGATCGGCAACCTGGCCGGCCCTGCTCGCGCTCGGGGCCCTGGCCAGCGTCGCCCCCAAGGCCCAAGCCCAGGTCCCGCCAGGCCCTTCGGAGGGTGCCTGCGTGAGCCTGATCCCGCAGCCGCCCCGGGTCCTCGGTGTCTCCCCGATCGCCTGCAAATGCGGCGGGGGCGTGCAGGTCTCGGGTTC
>JBIKLM010000489.1:0-3220 GCA_044359835.1 Planctomycetota bacterium | reverse complement strand
GCGAGTCTCTTCTGCTGCAGGCCAGCGGGGCCCTGGTAGCGCTGTGCCAGCTCTTCAGCGCCAGCATCCTGGCCCATGCCCTGGGCGAGACCGCCCAGGGGCGCTACATCTCGGCGGTCAAAGTTTACGGCCTGCTGTTCATGCTGTTCAACACCGGCATCGTGCCGGCGGTGGTCAGCCAGGTGGGCGGCGCGGTCATCCGGGGGCAGGTCGAGAAGATCGCGGCTTGGCAGGGCTTCCTGGTCAAGGCCTACCTGATCACCGGACTGCTGCTCGTTTCGATCGGTTGGGCCGTGCTGCCGCCGTTCACCGAGTGGGCCTTCGAGAACCGCGAGCTCGGAGTCTGGGCCTTCTGGCTGTGTTTCGCGCCGCTGCTCGAATGCGGCCGGGTGCTGGCCATGTGTTCCTTCCAGGGCCTGCGCCTGATGAAGGACCTGGCGCGCCTGGACGTGTACGGCGAGTTCGGACGCTTTGCCCTGGTCGCCGGAGCGGCCTATTGGTTCGAATCGGCTCCAGCGGTCGTGCTGGCCACCCTGCTGTCGGGGGCCTGGGGATCCCTGGTCGGGCTGTGGCTCTATCGGCAATCCCTGGCCCGCGAGGCTCACGGGCTGCCGGCCCTGGGCCGCGTGTTCCAGCGCATGAAGGACGTGCGCCTGGCCGACGGATTGCCGCTCGGTCTGCGCTTGGGGTTGCTGCGCAGCCTGGACGCCCTGCATTTCGACCTTCTGCCGCCGCTGTTGATGTTCTATGCGGGCGTGGCCAAGAACTTGCCGACCCCCGAGGATCCGGTGGCCTATTTCAACAATGCCCAGCGGCTGATGCTGATCCCGGCGGTGCTGATGACCGGGATCGCGCGCAACACGCTGCCGGCCATGAGCGGCATCGCCGGGCGCAAGGACCCCGAGCTGCTGCGGCGCAGCTTCTGGAAGGTGACCGTGATCGGCGGCCTGTTCAATGCGGTGGGGCTCCTGGGGGTGCTGCTGCTGATGCCCTGGGCGCTCGACTGGTTCCTGCCCGTGACCTACCACGCTCCCGTGATCCAGCTGGCCTGGATCATCGGCCTGGCGGGCCTGCTCAAGGGTTTTGCTGGGGCTTACGATTCCTTCTACAGCGTCGCCGATCGCCTGCGCGTGACCCTGCGCATCAACCTGATCGGCACGGTGGTGTGCCTGGGGCTGCTGGTCAAGCTGACCCTGGACAACCCCGCGACCGGGGCAGCTTGGGGCATGGTGTTCGCCAACACCTGGGGCCTCCTGCACATGGCCTACATCGGCTGGTTCTTTCACACCGGCCAGCACCGCAGCCTGTTCATGGCCAAGTCGGAGGCCACGCCCGCGCAGGTGCCGCCGGCGCCCTGAGTTGCTCGCATTGCGGGCCCCGGGGAGCGCGACTCGACCCGATCTGCTCGCGCCTGGGGGCCAGTACGGGGGCGGGCGCTCGAGCGCCGACTGGGTCCCGGGGTCTGCGCTGGGATCGCTGTCCGCCCGGCTGCGTTGAACTCAGTCGGCGTGCAGGAGCGCTGTGCGGATCCGGCGGCCTGCCATCCTTGGGCGCGCCTGGGGGCTAGGGGCTTCCGCGGGTCGTCGGGGCGGCTGCTAGGATTCCGCGGTGCGCATCCTGTTCCTCAACGACCTGTCGGACCCTCGCATCGGCTCCTCCGTCCGGCAGATGTACGAGCACGGCGGCGAGCTGCGCCGGCGCGGTCACGAGACCGCCCTGGTGACCGCGGTCCAGGACCGTACGCAGGTGGGGGAGACCGAGATCGAGGGCATGCGCGTGTTCCGCCTGCACTCGGATTACCCGCCCCGCTACCGCGCCTGGGTCAGCCTGGACAACCCGCGGGTCCGCGGCCCGGTCGGCGAGATCCTGCGCCGCTTCAGGCCGGACGTGGTCCACAGCCATCTGCTGCACAGCCACCTTTCCTATCACAGCCTGACGCAGGCCAAGCGCGCCGGGGCCGGGGTGGTCTTCACGGCCCACGACGTGATGACGTTCTGCTATCAGAAGCTGACCTGCTTCCACGGCGGCGAGGCCCAGGGGGGCACGCTGCGCGACTATGCCGCCCGCTGGAGCAAGTGCATCCCCTGCCAGCGCCTGCGCTATCGACCGGGCCGCAACGGGCGGATCCTCGAGGTTCTGGATCGCGACGTGCACCGCTTCACGGTGGTCTCCGATGAGCTCGGCAGCGCCATCCGCGCCAACGGCATCCGGGTCGATCGGCGCATCTGGAACGCCATCGAGCCCAAGGCGAGCCTGCCGCAGCAGCAGCAGGTCGAGGCCTTCAAGGCCGCCCGGGCGATCTCCGGGTCCCAGCTGATCGCCATCGGAGGCCGGCTGCACGAGCAGAAGGGCGTCGCCAAGCTGCTCGAGATGCTGGCCCGGCTCGCTCCGCGCTTTCCGCTCCTCAAGCTGCTGGTGATGGGCAAGCGCGAGGTCTACGACCGCGAGTTCGCCGCCCTGGCCAGCCAGCTGGGCGTCGCCGACCGTGTGGTCCCCACCGGTTGGCTGGATGGGGAGGAGCTGCAGTGCGCCTACGCGGCCGTCGATGTGTTCGTCACCCCGTCGATCTGCTTCGACACCTTTGGCCTGGTCAACCTGGAAGCCATGCAACACGGCAAGCCGGTGGTGGCCACCACCTTCGGCGGCAGCCAGGAGGTGGTCGAGCACGGGCGCACCGGGTTCATCGAGAATCCCTTCGACATCGAGGCCTACGCCGGGCGCATCGCCGAGCTGCTGAACGATCCGGAGCGAGCCCGCCGCATGGGGGAGCTCGGGCGCCAGAGGCTCTACTCGCACTTCGGCATGCAGCGCCTGGCGGACGAATTCGACCAGGAGTACGCCCGCGCGATCGAGCTGGCCCGCTCCGGTCTGGTCGCCCGCTGACAGGCTGAGAAAAAATCGACTCGGGCTGCGCCCGAGCAGTCAGACCAGCCTGTCAGCATGCCTTTGGGCCGCCATCCGGCGGCCGCAGAGGCTGGGATCGTCGCTGCGCGCCGATCTTTTCCCAGCCTCTGACAGGCTGAGAAAAAATCGACTCGGCCTACGCCCGAGCGGTCAGACCAGCCTGTCCGCATGCCTTTGGGCCGCCATCCGGCGGCCACAGAGGCGGGGATCGTCGCTGCGCGCCGAGTTCTTCCCAGCCTCTGGTCGGCGCCCGCCGCGAGGCATCAGCAGCCCTGGAGCTCCACGACCACCTGGCCGCGCGTGCGGCGGGTGGCCA